>CAMPAL010000037.1 GCA_946631855.1 uncultured Treponema sp.
AGTCTTGATACCCAGTGTCTTCTTCAGAATTTTTACTGGGAAGCAGGAATAATTATCCCGGGTCTTCAGGTAATAGACAATCCTGAAAAAGCAAACATTCACTGGGGCTGGGAAGCACCAACCTGCCAGCTTAGAGGTCATTTTTTAGGTCACTGGCTTTCTGCCGCCGCAATGCTTATTGCAGTAAATGATGATAGTGAATTAAAAGCAAAACTGAACATAATAATAGAAGAACTGGATCGCTGTCAGAAATTAAACGGTGGAAAATGGATTGGTCCTTTCCCGGAAAAATATTTCACAAAGCTCGAAAAAAATGATTATATCTGGTCTCCACAGTACACCATGCATAAACTCATAATGGGACTGATTGATGCAAATAAATACGCAGGCAATAAAAAAGCCCTGACAATTTTGAACAATCTTGCAGACTGGTACATTAAATGGACTGATAAAGTTCTGAAGAGTGATAATCCTGCTGCCATCTACAAAGGGGAACAGGGCGGCATGATTGAAGTATGGGAAGAACTTTTCCGTCTTACAAACAAACCAAAATATCAGACTCTGGCAGAACGTTATTCAAATCCTTCAATTTTTGATGACCTGCTCAAAGGGAAAGATCCTCTTTCAAATACACATCAGAATGCCAGCATTCCATTTATTCACGGAGCTGCAAAACTCTACGAAGTAACTGGTGATAAAAAATATCTGGATATTCTGGAAAGATTCTGGAAATGTGCTGTTATAGACCGAGATTCCTTCTGTACTGGTGGCCAGGGAGCCGGAGAATTCTGGATTCCACCACACAAGACTGGATCTTTTATTGGCCAGAGAAATCAGGAATTCTGTACAGTTTACAACATGGTCAGAGTTGCAGATTACCTCTTCCGTTTTACAGGAAATGCAAGTTATCTGGATTATATCGAAAAAAATCTTTACAACGGATTTTTGGCCCAGCAGAACAAAGAGAACGGCATGCCAACTTACTTCCTGCCTCTTCAATCAGGTTCTGTTAAAAAATGGGGAAGTAAAACCCGCGATTTCTGGTGCTGTCATGGAACAATGGTTCAGGCCCAGACCCTTTATCCAGCCTTGTGCTACTACCAGTCCGAAGATCTCTCTCAGATTTATGTAAGCCAGTACATTCCTTCTGAAGGAAATTTCCAGATTGGAGATGATAAAGTAAAAATCACTCAGAGTCTTGCAATGAAATACTACAACGACACAGCCCTTTTTGATGATAAGGACGATTCTTTTTCTTCCCGCTGGCTTATTAAATTCAAGGTAGAAGCAAACAGCGAATTCACCCTGTCTTTAAGGATTCCTTCATGGATTGCAGAAAAACCAACTGTAAAAGTAAATGGAAGTGAAATAGATGTACCAGGCAACTGTGATAAATGTGGTTTCTTAAACATTAAGAAGACCTGGAAAGATGATGAAATTATCGTTTATCTTTCTGCCGCAGTTACAGAAGTTTCCTTAAGTGATATGCCGGAAAAAGCTGCCGTTATGGAAGGTCCAATTGTACTTGCAGGTCTTTCTGATAATGATTACGGCTTAAAAGCACCAACTGGTATTCCTGCAGTTTTGCGTCAGGCTCAGGAACACACTTATTCCTCTTTCCCATGGCAGCAGAGTACCTACAGAACTATTTCCCAGGAAAGAGAAATTACCTTTAAACCTCTGTATGAAATTACAGATGAAAAATACACTGTTTACTGGACAAAAAAATAACTAGAAAAGCTGGAGTGGGCATTCAATCTCAATGCCCATTCCGGCAAACCTGCTTGAATGAAGCCAGATTCTCTGAGCTTTTTTCCCACCGTACAAAACATCACCTAAAATAGGCATTTCACTTGCTGCAAGATGAACTCTTATCTGATGGGTGCGTCCTGTATAAAGATTTGCTTTTAGCAGATAAACTTCAGTTCCTTCATAATTCAGTTTTTTTAGAACTTCAAAATCGGTTTTGGAATACTGACCGCCTTTTTTTTCTTCAAGAGGGCCCCACTTTCCAGCCTGACTTTTTCCACTGATTCGCCCCATATACATTTCAACTGTAAATTTCTGTCCCTGTTTAAGTTCTTTCCGGCTGCTTACCAGGCAGGTATATTCCTTGGTGAAAGAATGATTTTCAAACATGGCCTGAACTTCTTTATTTGCAGCACGATTTTTTGTAAACAGGATGATTCCAGAAGTTTCTCTATCCAGACGGTGCATAATTCCCACATAAGGTGGATTTCTCAGTTCCGGCTTCCGCTTCCACAAATATCTTACAAGTGCGTCGTGTAAATTATCCCTGTTTCCAACTATTGTCTGTTCAACCGGGAAAAAAGCAGGCTTATTTACAAAAATTAAATCCTCATTTTCAAAAAGAATGTCCTTATCACTTACTTCAAAGCTGATATCATCAGGCTGTTTTTCATAAAAAAACTTTTCCTTATCAAACTCAACTTTTACTGTAGATTTTCCCCTTAATTCAAAACCTGGACGAAGAACCTGACGACCATTCACCCAGACACAGGAAGCCACTATAAGACGGCGGATTTTTGAATTAGAACATTCTGCCTCAATTTTTGCAGGCAATTCTTCCCGAAGAAAAAGATCCAGACGAATTGTTTTGTTTGTATTAAAAGTATAGGTCATTTTTTAAGCTTATTACTTGTCAGAAGAAATCAGTTCATAATCAGGGCCTTCCTGACCGGCAAAAATATGAACATTACAATCTTCCATAACAACATTTTCACTGAAGGCTTCAAAGTCCATGGCTTCCTGACTGAACAAATCATCAGGGTGATAAGAAGTATGGATATCAGATTCTTCATTTTCTCCGGCAAGTCTGGACATTGCCCCGTTAATTCTGACAATATCTTCTGCTACAGAAATTAAACTATGCTGATGTTTTTCTTCATACTTTTCTGCCAGAAAAAGAAGCTGCATTTTTTCAATATCTTTATGATTTTCTTTCTCAGGAAGAAAGCCGCTTCTAAAATCACAGTTATTACAATGCTGCCATTCTGCAAAATCTGCAAAAAATCTTGTCGGATAAATTCGCAAAGGTTTTAAAGCTGAAAGAAACCACGGAACAGCGCGACCGTTTGTATAAAAAGTGCGGCAGGAAAATGCTACATCGCGGCAGTAACGAATTTCCTGAGCAGAAAAAATACCACTTACATGAGCTTCTTCTGCATCAGAATCTTTTTCGGTTTGTGGAAAATCAATATGATTGGGATACTGTTGAACTGCAAAATCAAGTCTGTCCAGAAAATTTTTCTGAGTGTCCCCTTTTACAATTCCATAAGTAAGTTGAAAACCAAAAACAAGTCCGGCTTCATTTAAAAGTCGTGATTTATTAGAATAAAATTTTTTATCAAATAAAAGTTTTCCGCCTTTTTCAGAACATTCCAGAGGAATATCCAGAGACAAAAAGACCTGACTGGCAGCAGAAACAAATTCCCTGTCAATCACACTGGCATCAACCAGAATTGAAACAAAAAGATCGGGAGCTTCTGCTGCAATTTTATTAATAAGTCTTATCAGTCGTTTTTTATCTTTTGCCAGCGCCAGATCATTTATAGAAAGTTCAGTAATACCCTTTTCTGATAAATGAGAAATTTGAGACTCTAATTCTGACGCGGTAAACTTATATTCTTTGTTCATCTGACTAAAGAAGAACTATTCCTCTTTTTGCACAGTCTTTCTTGATTTCTTCAGGCCAGATACTTACCTGAGTTTCACCAATATGAGCTTTTCTTAAAAGGAACATACACAAACGTGACTGACCAATTCCACCACCAAGTGTCTGGGTCAACTGACCTTTCAAAAGACGAGAATGGAAATCAAGTTTTGCTCTTTCTGTAGCTCCACGTTCTTCCAGCTGAGCTTTAAGACTTTCTGGACTTACGCGAATACCCATTGATGATAATTCGAAGGCCTGTTCCAGAACAGGATTCCATACAAGAATATCACCATTCAATCCGCGGTGACCATCTCCAGTTTCAGTAATCCAGTCATCGTAGTCAGGAGCACGTCCATCATGAATAGTTCCATCAGGAAGTTTTCCACCAATACCAGTAATGAACACAGCCCCGTACTCTTTTGCAACTTTATTTTCACGTTCTTTTGGAGTTAATTTTGGATACTGTCTCTGTAAATCATCTGCATAAAGGATTTTAATTTCTTTTGGCAGAACAGGTTTAATTTCTGGATAACGGTCATACAGGAAAAATTCTGTACGCTGAATACAACGATAAACCTTCTTTACAATTTCATGAAGATAGAAAACAGTTCTGTCCTTTTCATCAATTGCCATACACCAGTCCCACTGGTCAACGTAGATGGAATGAATGGCATCAAGATCTTCATCTGGACGAAGGGCATTCATATCTGTATAAATACCAAAGCCTGGTTCAAGCCCAAGTTCTGTGATTTTTAAACGTTTCCATTTTGCAAGCGACTGAACAATTTCCATTTTTGCATCATTCATGTCTTTTACAGGAAAACTAACAGGTCTTTCTACCCCGTTCAGGTCATCATTTATACCTTTTCCAGCTTCTACAAAAAGTGGTGCTGTTACGCGGGAAAGATTTAATTCTGTTGAAAGTGCAAGCTGGAAAAAATCCTTTATTGCTACAATTGCATGTTCAGTTTCTTTTGTTCCTAAAATTGATTTATATTTTGAAGGCAATTTAATCATAATTTTGTATCCTTATTTAATCTTATTCACCATCATAATTAATTAAAGTTGTAACTTTACATGGAGAAAGAACTTTTTCGTAGTTCAAAGCAGGAAGTCCAATAACGCCAAAGAAATCTGTTACTTTTGCTCCACCCTGTTCAATAAGGTTCTTAGCAGCAGCAAGAGTTCCTCCTGTAGCAATCAAATCATCTACAACAAGAATATTCTGGCCTTTTTTGATATCAGCTTTATGAACTTCTACAGTGGCTGTTCCATATTCAAGAGCATAAGAACATTCATAAGTATCACCAGGCAGCTTTCCCTTTTTACGAATCAAAATTAAAGGAATACCAAGTTTTTCTGCAAAAGGAGCAGCAAATATAAAACCACGACTTTCAACACCAGCAACGGCATCAATTTTCTGACCCTTATATTTTTCTACCATCTGTTCTATAACAAATTTCAGAGCATCTGGATTTACAAGAATTCCTGTAATATCATAAAAAAGAATACCTGGTTTAGGAAAATCAGGCACACGACGAACGGTCTTATCCAATAATTCTAAATTCATAGAAAGCCACCTTACTTAATCACTTTTATGCTATAAAAATAACTGGAATATTTTAATACTATGATTAAGTTAGGGCAAGATTTAGACAAAGTATTTTTGCATAAAGATTTTAAATTTTTGAACGACGTGCAAGGAAATAAACTGAATCTACAATCAGAATAAAGAAATAAAGTGCAAAACCTGCAGTAAGTCCCTTTGTAATTCCAAGTCCACCAAGCAAGACATAATTCATAAGCTTAAAGAGGAAAATCGCTATTTTATAGAAAGTAGAACCAATCAGATAAAAGAAAGGAAAAGCAAAAAGCCAGCTGAATTTGAAATACTGATTAAGTCCAACACGGTTATTCCATGCAAAAGTAGCAAGAACAATTACGATAATAATTATCCAGAAAGGATAGAAAAGTCTATTCATCAAAACCTGTCCAAACACTTCTTCTGAATAACCATACAAAGTTGCTTTATATGCAAGTTTAAAAAGAGCAGGAATGGAAAGTCCGGAAAGATTATTTGTAGAATTTTCCATCATCAAAAAGTCCTGATAAGGAATTGCAAGCAAAAGATATTCCGGGCTTGTAACTACATCACCACTGGCATATGTATATACAGGTTTAATTTCTTCCCCTTCAACATCGCGGCTCACAGATCTGAGCATAATATATGGCAGATAATCAATCTTATCACTTATACCCATTAAACCTTTTGTGGTTGAATTTAAGGACTTTGTAGAAACAGGCAGTACTTTGGCGTAAGGAACTTCCATTGTTCTGTAAAGTTCCCCATTTCTGTCTAATGAAGTAATTGTTAAAGAACGAAGATATTGGATTGAATTTCCTGTTTCTTCTACATTAGTAACACCTTTTATGTAGATTATATCCTTCGAACCATCAGCATATTCATAATAGAAAAAGACATCATTTGCACTTTCAAAACTTTCCAGTTCCAGTGTTTCATCTATAAAGAAGCTTCTTTCATTGATGCGGTTTTCTGCAATCTGTAAATAAAAAACTACATCAGGATCCGACTGAAATTCTCTGGAAGACTGATAAAGTTCACGGAAAATATAGTAGGCTTTAAGGTCATCCTTTTGAACCAAAGCCAGATAACCTTCATACTTTCGGTCAAAAGCCTTCTGATCATCTGTTTTATCAAGATTATGATACTCAGTAAGATTATTCCAGGCCTGGGTAGAAATCTTTTTAAGATCTTCAAGATTAGGATCTTTTGGAGTAGCAAGGTCAATTCCCACTTCTGCATAATAATGAGCATTAAACCATTCTTTTTTCTCAAAAGCTTCCTGTGCTTTTACATAATACTGATAAACTTCATTTATCTGTTTTGGATCAATTACAACGCGGTCAACCTTTTCTGCATCTTCAACCGACTGATAAAGCTTAAATCTGATATTACTTGTACGCGCTCTGTTTATTTCAACATCAGATTTATCGCGCAACTCAAGGGCCGCCTTAGAATTTGGATCCAGTTTCATAGCCGCATCAGCATATCTGATTGCACGTTCATAATATCCATTTTTATAAAGAGTATTTCCAACCTTAACGTAATCATTTATAAGTTTAGGTTGATTGATAATAGAAGCTTTTTTCTGACTGGCAAGAAGACCAAAAAGTTCTGTAGAAATTGTCAAAACTGCGGCAAGAATGATGGCTGTAATCATCACAATTTTATAACGTTCCACCATTGCCTTTGAAAAACGACTGGTACTTCCTTCCGGATTATGTCCGAAATGAACAGAACAACTTACAACAAATCCTGAAATGCTGATTGCAGGAAGATATTTTATAAAATGCTGGAGGCCTGTTAAAAATTTAAATGCAAAAACTGATTTTGAAGGAATTCCAAAAGGAACTTCTGATGCAAAGCCAATCCCCAGACAAATAATTAATCCAAGTCCAAGGAAAACTGACAGTATAATTAAAATCTTTTTCATAAACTCCCCTATTTTTCCTTCTTACCATGCACATGAAGTACAAACTTTATTACTCCAATGACAACAAAAATAAATGTAAACAAAAGATTAATTACAAAAATTAAAGGATCATTTATTACATGCCCCAGTTTCTGAATAAGAACATTACTTATTAAACGAAGCTTAAAATCAATCAGAACCGGCATGTAATAAATAGAATTAACTACCAGAATAAAAAGTTCACCAAATGTAAGAATGCTCACATTTATAAGCTTCCATTCAAAAAATGTAGTAAGTCCGTACATGGCACAAATAACCAGGGCTATCGTAAGAAATTCAAGATATGATAGAAAGCCTGAATCAAAAGCTTCTTTCTGTTTTGTTACAAGAAGATTCATATCAAGCGGCAAAGACATAAGACTTTCACTAAAAGTTTCTTTTACAAGAATTTCTTTATAAGGACTTGCCGCATTTAAAAGCTCTAAATTGCCATCATCAGCAATAGTATCAAAATAAACTTTTCCCAAATCTGAAATATCAATTACAACAGCAGAAGCTGAAACATCACCATTTTCATCTGGAGAAAATTCATTTGTAAAATAATAAACTTTATTTCCAATCTGTCTGAAATACCCTTCCGAAAGATATGTTTTCTGACTTTCTTTCAAAAAATATTTATCACAAAACTGATTTAATTTATAAATGCCAGGAAAAAGTGCAAACCAGGTAATAAGGCACAAGATAATATAAGCAATAGTCTGAGGAATTCCCCCCGGATGACGAATTCTATAATAAGCAATTAAAGGACAAATTAAGAAAACCATACAATAAGCAATATGAAAAACTGATTTGTATAATTCACCATCGGAAAAGAAAGATATTTCACGTCCTGCTACAAAATCCTGAAGGTTGATATAAAAAGAGTAGAGGAAGCTTCCAATAATTAATCCTGCGAGTAAAAATAAAAGGTATGTAAATAATAAGTTTATAGCTTTTTTCATGCTTATCCTTTTTAGACTATTCTACTAATATTATCGTATAAATAAAGACATAACCTTAATTTATTTAATTATGAACTACTGAAAAAAGAATAAGTAACCGATAATAGATTTGACAGAAATGTAATATCTTAGATATAATATTAGAATAGGATTTTGAAATGGATAATAATAACGCTATAGTTCCAGGTTTTGATAACGAAAAAGACGATAGTCTCACAATTTCGCTCAGAAAAGCCGACAGTATCAACAAAGGTATTTTCGTTTATCTCAGCGGTTATATTGACACTTACAATTCAAGTTTCTTTCAGAAACAAATCTCAAAAGTTATTGATGCTGGTTATATAAACCTGGTATTTAATTGTTCATCATTGAATTATGTTTCTTCAACAGGAATCGGTTCATTCACAGTATTCCTTAAAGTTGTAAAACCAAAGGGTGGAGATGTTGTTCTCCTTGAAATTCAGCCAAAAGTTTATGAAGTATTCCAGCTTCTTGGTTTCTCTCAGTTCTTTAATATTAAAAGTTCTGCAGATGAAGCAATTGCTTACTTCTCTAATGGTTCTGGTTCAAATGAAAACTCAACCTTCCCTATCGTAATATGTTGTCCTGTTTGCAATAAAAAATTAAGAGCAACAAAATCTGGACGATTCCGCTGTTCTGGATGTCGTTCAATTCTTGCAATTAGTGATACTGGAGAAGTTTCTCTGGGCTAAGGCTCAAAACTTTTCTGCAGAAGACCTTCGTTCACACGGAGGTCTTTTTTTTTGCACTCCTGAAACAGTTACTATCAGAAGCGTGAAACTTTAAAAAAACAGTGTGAAACAAAAATTGTGGATAACTTGTGTATAACTTTAAATTTTATTTTTATCCACCAACTAAAATTTATACAATTTATAGCTTAAAAAAGATTTATCATTTATAAAAATCCATTTTTCAAACCTGCAATTCTATATATTACAACAAATTAACCTATTTTTAATAATTTTCGTAAAATTTTCGTAACTTTTTTTAAAAACCTACTTGACACGTTTCTATCAACAAAACATGTTGGTTACTTGTGGATAACTTGTGTATATATTATGGATAAGTGGGGGATAAGTCTGCTAAATCCTTATATTACATTCATTTGTCTTTTTTCAAGTTTATATATATACTTTAAACCAATGAGCATACTAAACGAAGAATTTAAATCTATTTTAACAAACATTGAAAACTCTCTGAACAAGGCTTTGCCGGCAGTTTCAAACAAGGAGTGGCAGACAGCTTCTTTTGGAAAACTTTCTGAAAGCGTAAAAGAATGCCACCTGACAAACCTTATCAGTCCTAATAAAAATCTCATAGATCTTGGAGGAAAACGCTGGCGGCCTTTACTTCTTGTACTTTCTTATCAGGCTGCAAAAGAAAATCACAAAGAAAAAGCATTGTCTGAAGAAGAAGTGTACTCTATCACCCCGCTTGTGGAATTTGTTCACACAGCAAGTTTAATTCATGATGATATAGAAGACTCTGCCGATTTAAGACGGGGAAAACCAGCTGCCCACATAACATACGGACTTGATACAGCCCTGAATGCAGCTTCCTGGCTCTATTTTGAGGCACCTGTCTGCATAAATAATCTAAAAGTTTCAGACCAGATGAAACTTCTGCTTTATCAGGTTTACACCAACGAATTAAGAAGACTCCACCTTGGACAGGCAATGGATATTTACTGGCACAGAAATCCTGAACTTTTCCCAACCGAGGATGAATATCTTTCAATGGTAAAATGCAAAACCGGAACTCTTGCTGCCATGGCCGCAAAAACAGGCTGTGTCGCTGGTGGACTTTCCTTAGAAGAAGCCGAAAATTACGGAGATATAGCTGCTAACATTGGAATTGGTTTTCAGATTATTGATGATGTAATTAATCTTACTACTGGAAATCCTGGAAAAAAACGTGGTGATGATATTGTCGAAGGAAAAAAGAGTCTTCCTGTATTAATTCATGTTTCCCAGCATCCTGAAGATAAAATTAAAATTGCAGATTTTATGAAAGAAGCCGGAAAAAATGGAATTGACAGTCCTGCTGTTGAAAACTGCATAAAACTTCTTGAAAGCAGTGACTGTATCAAAAAAGCGGCAGAAAAAGGAAGTCAGTTAATCCGCGAAAACTGTGCTAAATTAAACTCTGCAAAAATTGAAACTCTCTTTACTTCAATGATTCCGGAGGCCTTCAGATGATTGAACGTTCTGACACACTGAATAATCAGGCTATCATTCTCGCTTCCGACGGAGCTTACACAGAGGCAATTGCCTGTTTTAAAAGAGCAATCATAATCGACAAGAATAATTCTCTTCTCTGGTACAACCTTGGAGTTACTTACCGCGATGCAGGAGAACTGGAAGAAGCTAAGAAGGTCCTTGCAACCGCCTTTAGAATAGCTCCAGAAAGCATGGACATTGAAGAAACTTACGCAACAATCTGTTTAATGCAGAAAGATTATGAAACAACCCGTTTTATTTGCGAAGAAGGCCTGGATTACAATCCCCTTCACTCTCATTTGTTTAACCTGCTTGGGGTGGTGGAATTTCAATCTGAAAATTATGATGAAGCCTCAGAGTTTTTCGAAGAAGCCGTTCATATCAATCCTTACTATCTTGATGCCTTATATAATCTGAAAGATACTTACAGCATGCTAAAAAACAAAAACGGCGAGATTGAATGTGATATAAAGATAAAGGAGCTGGAAAAGAAATGACAGAAGAAACAATCATTGAAGAAAACTTCCACCGAACCTGGTTAAAAAGACTTTTACATACACTCTGTCTTCTTTTACCGATTGCGGCTGCTTTTACTGCATATTTTTTATCTGAAACAATTGGTTCAAAAGTTTTTAAACTTTCAACAATCACAGAAAATTTTAAATTTTTCTTTACCCTTTCATTTTTTCTCCTAACCAGCCTGATTATTTTCATTGCAACCAGAGGAGAAAATCCTATAATGTCAATTCGTATGTTTACTAAGCAAACAAAATCATAAAAACCCTTATTTGATAAAAAAAAGCTCTCCCTTTAATAAGGAAGAGCCGTCTGCAAAATAATAATCCTTTTATTTTACTAAGAAACCAGATGTTCTCTTGCTAACTTACTGATTTCATCTGCCATCTGTAAAAGTGGAACCTGTTTCTGAACTCCACCCAATTCATAAGCAACTCTAGGCATACCATAAACAATACTTGTTTTCTGATCCTGCCCCAGTGTCCAGGCCCCCTGCTTTCTCATTTCTGTAATTTCTGCAGCACCATCGCGCCCCATTCCAGTCATAATTACGCCCAAAGCACGGTTCTGGAACAATTTTGCAACTGATTCAAACAGAACATCGCAGGAAGGTCTGTGTCCGTTTCTTGGATCTTCCTGAGAAAGTTTTATAAAGTTTCCAAGAGGTCTGTGCTCTACAAACATATGATAGTTTCCAGGAGCAATATAAACGTGACCTTCAAGAATTGGTTCACCATCAACAGCTTCTGTTACAGTCAAAGGACAAATATTATTCAAACTGTTAGCAAATTCTTTTGTAAATCCGGCAGGCATATGCTGAACTACAAGAATTGGCTGCTTAAGTCTTGGATCAATAGCCTTAAATACATCTCTGAGGGCATTTGGTCCACCAGTTGAAATACCAATTGCAATAATTTCAATTTTTCCACCTTCTCTGGCAGGCTTAATTACAACTGGTTCTTTTACCTGAGGCTTAAACCATGATTCAGGTACAATATCCTTTTTGGTGATAGAAGCAGCTTTTGCAGCCTCATCACCCTTTTTCTGTAAAACAAAACGTTCAGCTTCTTTTAATTTAATCTGATGTGAGAAATATTCTGGATCTGGAATTTTCTTTCCATGAGCAGAAGCATAAGCTCCACCATAAGAAGCAATTAATTCAATGATATCTTTTGTTACATCACCAATTTTCAGTGTTACAGAAGTTCCACCCGGCTTTGTAATAAAGTCTGATGCACCCAATTCAAGACATTCAATAGTTACTGCAGCACCTTCTGTTGCAATACTTGAAAGAATGATTACTGGTACATCAATTCGTAATTCTTTACGTTTTCTTAAAAATTCAACGCCAGTCATTTTTGGCATTTCAATATCAAGAAGAATTACATCTGGTTTAATAGTGTTTAATTTTTCGAGCAGGTCAAGACCGTTTTCAGCTTTACCACAAACAGTCATACCATTTGTTTCATCAACAATTCTACCAATCAAGTTACGCATTAAGGCAGAATCGTCACAAACCATTACTGAAATATCATCCATAGCGAAAATCCTATTAAAATAAAATTTGTGTCGTTACTGTGTTTTTTTACCGTAGAAACAAGCCCAATCAGTCTTAATAAATTCAAAATTAGTCTTCATTCCAAATAACGATTCAGAATGACCAATGAAAAGATAAGACTGTGGAGCCATAGCGTTCCAGAAATTATTAATTACCGTCAGCTGAGCTGGTTCATCAAAATAAATCAATACATTACGACAGAATACAATATCAAGATTTCTTTCACCAGAATCATTTTTAAGATTATGATAATCAAAACGGATTTTATTTTTTATTTCATCCTTAATCTGATATCCGCCATCTACCTTTGTAAAATATTTTGCAAGGTAATTAGCTGGTACACCGTCTATACGATTATCTGGATAAAACCCTTGCTGTGCGGTCATTAAAGATTTTAAAGAAATATCTGAAGAAATGATTTTAAAATCAAATCCTACAGGACATATTTCCTTCATAATCATTGCAATAGTATAAGGTTCCTCTCCAGTTGAACAGCCGGCACTCCAAATCTTAATTGTTCGATCAGGGCCTCTTGCTTTCTTCAACTCAGCAACGCTAGGAATAACATAGTTAATAAATGCATCAAAATGCGGCTGATTCCTAAAGAAACGGGTAAGGTTTGTAGTAACAGAGTCCAGCATAACCTTCATTTCTTCAGGGTTTTTGGTTATTATCGCATAATATTCCTGAGGAGTTGCTATATTTTTTTTACGCAAAAGTTCCTTGATACGACTATCAAGAATCGATCTGTTTGTTGCAGAGAAAGTAATTCCACTTTCATCATAAATAATCTTACGAAACATTTCGTAATCTGCATCATTAAGTACTTCAAGCATAAAATATATTATAAACGATATTCTTTTAATTGTAAAAGAAAATACAATTAAAAGAATAGTTTGTTTTGTAGAAAAAAAGGAGGGATTTTATCTCTGAATACGGCCAGAACCATTACCGCCGGCGAGTTTTTCAACTTCGTCAACGCTGACCATATTGTAATCACCTTCGATTGTATGTTTGAGACAAGAAGCAGCAACAGCGAACTCTACTGCATCCTGAGTTGATTTTCCGTTAAGGAGAGCGTAAATCAATCCACCACCAAAGCTATCTCCACCACCAACGCGGTCTACAATGTACATTTCGTATTCCTTACTGAAACAGTAGTCTTTACCATCGTAAAGGAGGGCTGCCCAGTTGTTACGGTTAGCATTGATAGATGTTCTAAGGGTGATTGCAACTTTCTTAAAACCAAATTTATCTGCCAGCTGTTTTGCAACAGACTTATATCCTTCTTTATTAAGTTTTCCACCATTGATATCAGTATTTTCTGCTTCGATTCCAAAAACATCTTTTGCATCTTCTTCGTTAGAAATACAAACATCAACATACTTACAGATTTCAGTCATAGCTTTGCGGGCTTCTTCACGAGTCCAGAGTTTACCGCGGTAGTTTAAGTCGCAGCTTACAGTTGCACCAGCTTCTTTTGCAGCCTTACATGCTTCAATACAGATTTGAACCATATTTCCACCAAGAGCAGGTGTGATTCCTGTAAGATGGAACCATTTACAATCCTTAAAAATTGTTTTCCAGTCAAAATCTTCAGGTTTAGCTTCTGCAATTGAAGAATGAGCACGGTCATAAATACATTTTGAACCACGCTGACTAGCTCCTCGTTCATTGTAGTAAATACCAACACGGTCACCACCACGAACGATATAATCTGTATTTACACCATAACGACGCAAACTGTTGATGGCAGCCTGTCCAATTTCGTGCTTTGGAAGTTTTGTAACGTAATATGCATCCATTCCATAATTTGCAAGAGAAACTGCAACGTTAGCTTCTCCACCACCAAATGTGGATGTCATTTTATCAACCTGAACAAAACGAAAATATCCTTCAGGTTCCAATCTAAGCATTATTTCACCGAATGTAACTACTTTCATGTTTTACCCTCTTATTTCCTTTACAATACCAGCTGCTTCTTGAGTCAATTTTTCAATCTGAGCAAAATCACCAGCATTAATTAAATCACCTTTGACCATCCAGCTGCCGCCACATGCTAAAATCTTATTGCAGGCAAGATAGTCGCGAACGTTTGTTGCGTTGATTCCACCAGTTGGCATAAACTTCATCATGGTGTATGGAGCACTCATTGCTTTTATCATTTTAAGACCACCGGCATTTTCGGCTGGAAAGAACTTTACTACATCAAGGCCAAAACCAAGTGCCATTTCCAGTTCGGTTGGAGTCATAATTCCAGGACAAACCGGATATCCTTTTTTAAGACAATGTTCTACAACCTTAGGATTAAAACCCGGGGAAACAATAAACTTTGCTCCGGCGTTGAAGGCACGGTCTGCCTGTTCAACTGTAAGAACTGTACCAGCTCCTACAAACATGTCTGGGAAATTCTTTGCAATAAGACGGATGCTTTCTTCTGCTGCATCTGTACGGAAGGTAACTTCTGCACAAGGAAGTCCACCTTTTACTAAGGCCTGTGCCAATGGTTCTGCATCATCTGCCTTATTCAAAACAACAACAGGAACAATTCCAATTGAACCTAAAGTTTTTAATGCATCATTCATTATTTTATAAAACTCCTAACTGAAAAATTTTACTGCGTTATTAAAACTGATATCTTCCACCATCTTTCCGAGAATACTTTCATCATCCGGATATTCACCATTTTCAACCAGATTTCCAATAAAGTTACAGAGAATACGGCGGAAATATTCATGGCGAGGATAAGAGAGGAAACTTCGGCTGTCTGTGAGCATTCCTACATAAGAACCCAAAACAGAAGTTCTGGCAAAAACCCTGATCTGTTCTTCAATTCCATCCTTGTGATCATTAAACCACCAGGCAGGACCAAAAATACAGTTACGGAAATTTGCTGCCATTGTTGCAAGTGCTTCATTATCTTTTGGATTAAGATTATAGACAATTGTTTTTGCATTTGGGCAGGCAGAATAGATTCCATTCAGGACTGCACCAAGTTGAGCTGCATAATTAAAATCTGCAAGGCTGTCTTCTCCAATATTCTTACCGGAAAGTTCCAGCATGGCAGAATTCTGATCTCTAAGAGCACCAATATGAAGCTGCATTACAAAGCCTTTTTCTGCATAGAGTTTTCCAAGTTCAATTAAAACATAACCTTTATAACGGGCAAGTTCTTCTGTGGAAAGCTTTTTTCCGAGCCAGGCTTTTGTAAAAATGTAATCAACATCTTTTTCGCTGGCAGGAAGATAAAAATCGTTTTCAAGAGAATGATCACTAACCAGAGAACCAATCGATTTGAAATAATCCATACGAGTAGCGAAGGCCTGAATCATATCTCTGATATTTCTGATTTTTACACCAGTTACTGTTTGTAACCGTGAAATGTAAGATGGAAAATCTGGACTTTCTGCATTAATTGCCAGATCCGGACGGAAAGAAGGCAGAACTTTTACATCATGCCATTCCATAGCCAGTCTTTTGTGATACTGAAGATCATCAAGAGGATCATCGGTTGTACATAAAATTTTTACACCAAGTTTTGTAAGAAGTCCTCTTGGAGCATAATCGGGATTTGCAAGAAGTTCGTTACACTTATCCCAGATTTTTTTTGCATTATTTTCTGTAAGTGCTTCTGTAATTCCAAAATAACGCTGAAGTTCCAGATGACTCCAGTGATAAAGAGGATTTCCAACACACCCCTGCAAAGTTTTTACAAAAGCAAGATAACGTTCATAATCAGCCTTTTCTACAGCTTTCTTACCGCCTCTTTCTTCATCAGACTTTACAGAACCATCTTTACGGATATGACCTGTTATCAATTCTTCCGGAACACCAGCTGCCCTCATAGCCCGCCATTTATAATGATCATGGTCAAGCCAGGCATTTGCAAGATTTCCAAGACTTTTGTTTTCAAAAATTTCTAATGGAGAAAGATGATTATGAAAATCAAAAATCGGCATTTTTTTTGCGTAAGAATGATAAAGAATCTGAGCTGTTTTTGTCTCTAAAATAAAATTTTCATCTAAAAAAGCTTTCATTTTACACCTACTCTACCTTAATACTTCCAGTAGAATTTGTAGCAACTAAATGAAGAGTTTCTCTTACAGCACCAGGATATTTAATCAGGTTGTAGAAATATGTTACAACTGCATCTCCAAGACCTGCTTCAATCAAATCTACCCCAAAAATATCTTTACGAGTCAAAATTGGTTTGATTGCTTCAACAGCTTTATCAGGCTTATCACAAAGTTTCAGTTCTGGAACATACTTTTTGCACTCTTCCAGAAGTGGATCAGGACTTAATTCGAAAGCCTCTCCTTTATCATTTACTCCCATAAGATAACGGAGCCAGAGGGCAAATACGAGAGGAATAACCTTCAAATCATCAATATTCAGTTCTTTGCGGGCAAGATACCCCTTGATTGTTTCTCCAAAGCGGATTGAAAGCTTCTGTGAAGTATCACAGGCAATTCTCTGTGGAGTATCCGGCATAAATGGATTTGGAATACGGATATTTACAACTTCGTCAATAAAGTTGCGAGGTTTGATAATGCCTGGATCTACGACAACAGGAAGTCCTTCGTCATAACCAAGACGTTTTACAAGTGCCAGTAAATCTGGATCTTTCATTTCATCTGCAATGAGTGTGTAACCTAAAAGACAACCGCTTACAGCCAGGAAGGTATGAAGTGGATTCAAACAGGTACAAACCTTCATTTTTTCTACCTTGTCTACAGTTGCTCTGTCGGTAAAATAAAGACCTGCTTTTTCAAGTTCAGGACGTCCATTAGGGAAATTATCTTCAATAACCAGATACTGACATTCTTCTGCGTTTACAAAAGGTGCAACGTAAGTTTTTTTAGAAGTGATTACAGGTTCAAGCCCTTCAATTCCATCTTCTGCAAGGATCTTTTCAATTTTTGCATCTGGACGAGGTGTGATTTTATCAATCATAGTCCATGGAAAACTTACTTTACTTGGATTATTTACATATGCCAGGAAGCCTGGTTTACATACTCCACGATTTTCCCATTCTTTTGCAAACTCATTTACAGCAGAGTAAAGTTTGTCTCCATTATGAGAACAGTTATCCATACTTACCATTGCAATTGGAAGTTCTCCATTTACATAACGTTCATGAAGAAGTGTTACAATCTTACCAATGTAGGATTTTGGAAGAACTGGTCCTAGTCCAAAATCTTCCTCCACACCAGGCATATATACACCTGCTGCGTTTTTTAATAAATAGCCTTTTTCCGTAATTGTAAATGTTACCATCTGAAGAGAAGGATTACGGAAAATCTCGAGCAGACGAGCCCAGTCTTTTTCATTTGCAGAATCTGCAGTCAAAGATTCCATAATCGAACCAACGACAGTTTTTTCAACTTTACCGTTTGATTTCAAAGTAACAAGAGCACCAATGTTATCGTGAGGACGATACATTTTTTCTACAATTTCGTAGTCGTATCCTTCTGCAACAACAAGACCACGATCAAGTACGCCTTTGTTCAAAAGTTCCTGAACAACATTAGCCTGAAAAGCACGAAAAATATTTCCGGCACCAAAATGAATCCAGAAAGGTTCAGCTTTTGTTGCAGCTTCCACCTTTGCCCGGTCAAACTGAGGAAGAGAATAACCCTTATCTTCCCATTCTTTTGTATTTTTTATTCCTTCAATTGTTAATTTCACTTAAATCACCATCCTATCACCTAAAACCTATCACCTAGAACCTAGAACCTAAATCCTAGCGATAAAGCTTTACACCACTGCGGTCAATTGTCTTTTCGCAGGCTTCCCAAAGTCCCTGGAGATAAGTTGCACCAAGAGCACGGTCATACAAACCATAACCAGGCATTGCCTTTTCACCCCAAATCATACGGCCATGGTCAGGACGGATAACTCCATCAAAACCTGTTTCATACAAAGTCTTAACAATCTTGAACATATCAAATGTACCACAACTTGAAAGGTGAGCTGATTCCTGGAAGTCCAGAACTGGATCATCAATTGCAGTATTAAACTTAAGATTACGAACATGAGCAAAGTGGATACGTCCCTGGGCAGCCTTAATAAATTCACAGAGGTCATTCTTACGGTTAGTACCATATGAACCTGTACAGAAAGTCAAACCGTTATGAGGATTATCAACAGCCTTGAGCATGCGGCAAACCTTATCCTGACTGGTGATGATTCGAGGAAGTCCAAATACTGGCCATGCAGGATCATCTGGATGGATTGCCATATCAATATTGTATTTATCACAAACTGGCATGATTGCTTTAAGGAAGTAAACCAGATTGTTGAAAAGTTTTTCTTCATCAACTTCTTTGTACATTTCAAAAAGTTCTTTTACACGAGCCATTCGTTCAGGTTCCCAACCAGGCAAAATAAAACCGTTTGAATCTTTGTCGATAGAGGCAAACATTTCTTCTGGTTTTACACCATCGATTGCTTTTGAATTGTAAGCAAGAACAGTAGAACCATCTTCGCAAACGCGGGCAAGCTCCGAACGAGTCCAGTCAAAAACAGGCATAAAGTTATAGCAAACCATATGAATGTCTTCCTGACCAAGACGTT
>CAMPAL010000038.1 GCA_946631855.1 uncultured Treponema sp.
CGTTTTTAATTTTGATGTGTAAAAGGCGTTCGACGAATTCGGTGCAGATTTCTTTATCGCGGAGAACGGCCTGGAACATCCAGTTATCGGCGAAAGTTAATTCGTCTACAGGCTTAAAAGCATATGTATTTAGCATAATAACTCCTTAGGGTACAGAAAAAACTGCCCCTTATAGTTATTGACTTAATTGTGCGATTTTAGGAAATGAAATGACAAAATTTTTTTAAAAATTTTTCCCTATTTTACATCTTTTGTATTTCTGTTATATTCTGTATATGGAAACACGAAACATTTTTGAAAACCTTTCTTGTATCGATCACAGATACTCTTTGTCGGAAGCCGATGCTTTTGCCGGCCTTTCTAAATACATTTCTGAAGAAGCTTCAGTTCGTTCGCATGCAAAATGTGAAGCTGCTCTTGTAAAAGCTCATTTGAAACTTCGTGGTCAGCTTACTGATGCAATTGCTAAACAGCTTGATCAGGTTGCAGAAAACATTGATCCTGAAGAAGTTTACAAAGAAGAAGAAAAAACAAAGCACAATATCCGTGCCCTTGTAAACGTTATGAAGACAAAGGTTGATTCTGAGATTGGTCCTCTTATCCACCTTGGTGCTACATCAGTTGATATTCTTGATACTGGTTTAAGCTGCCGTATGCGTGATGTTACTCAGAATGTTGTACTTCCTGAACTTAAAAAGCTTGAAAATTATCTTTGTGATATTGCAGAACGCGAATGTGCTACACCACAGGTTGGTCGTACTCATGGTCAGCACGCAGTTCCAATCACCTTTGGATGGTCAATCGCCGAATTTGTTGCTCGTCTTGGAAAATCTATTTTACGCATTGAAGAACTTTCTAATCAGCTGGTAGGAAAACTTGCCGGTCCTGTTGGTTCTTACAATGGTCCTTCTATGATTGTAAAAGATCCTGAAGAACTGGAAAGAACATATGTTGAATTTCTTGGTCTCCAGCCTTCTGAATATTCTAACCAGCTGGTTGAACCTGAACATGTTCTTCGTCTTCTTCTTGAGATGAATGTTGCATTTGGTATTATTGCTAACCTTGCAGATGACCTTCGTAACTTACAGCGTTCTGAAATTGGTGAAGTTTTTGAATATTTTGCTGCAACTCAGGTTGGTTCTTCTACAATGCCTCAGAAACGTAATCCATGGAACTCTGAACACGTTAAGTCTTTGTGGAAGGCTATGTGTCCACGAGTTATTACTTTCTATATGGATCAGATTTCTGAACATCAGCGTGATTTGACTAACTCTGCTTCTCAGCGTTTTATTTCTGATTATGTTTCAGGCTTTACTATGGCTGTTGCACGTATGAATTCAGTTGTAAAAGGTTTGCAGGCTGATAAAGAGGGCATGGCTCGTAATCTTGAAAATGCCGGTGGTAAGGTAAAGGGTGGAGTTCTTGCTGAACCTGCTTATATTCTTCTTGGTGAAGCTGGCTACAATGATGGTCACGAAGTTATCCGTAAGATTACACTTGAAGCTGAACAGTCTGGAAAGACTTTCTTTGAAGTTCTTAAGACTCACGAAAAGGAATTTGCAGACATTACAGCTCAGTTGGAAAAACTTGGTGTTGAAAATCCTGCGAACTTTTTCCAGCATCCTGCAAATTATTGCGGTTTAGCTGCAGTTAAGTCAAAGAGACTTGCACAGAAGTATAGAGAACTGATGAAATAATCATTTTGGCAAAAAAAAGACTGTCCTGGAAGTTTTTACGACTTCACAAAGGGCAGTCCTTTTTTTTTGTTTAAGACTTTCTGATTGAACAAGGGCTGCCAGGCAGCCCTGCACACACATAAATTAAACTTTGAACTGGTCGATCTGTCCACCAATCTGTTCAATAGAATCTTCCATCTGTCCGGCAATTTCTCTTAAAGCGGCACTTGTTTCGTTAATCTTTTGAGCACCAACTGTCATTTCCTGCATACTCTGCTGCATCATGCTTGTTACCTGCTGAAGATTATTTACTTCTTCAAGAATAGCCTTGTTTCCTTCTGCCATTTCCTGACCTGCAGTTCTTACTTCAAGAGTTGAGTCGTTCATAGAATGGAGGGCTGTACTAATCTGTTTAGAACCTTCGTTCTGTTCTTCCATTGCAGCTCTAATCTGTCTTACCAGTTCATCTGTTTCTTTAATTTTATTTGTAACAGAATCAAAGGCCTGACTAGACTGGATAGAAGCATTTACTACATCCGCAATTGAATTCTGAATGCTTGTAAGCTGATCTCCAATTGTCTTTGACTGCTGACCAGAAGTTTCTGAAAGTTTACGGATTTCATCTGCAACAACGGCAAATCCTTTTCCTGCATCTCCGGCGTGGGCAGCTTCGATTGCGGCGTTCATAGCAAGAAGGTTTGTCTGTTCTGCAATAGATGCAATTGCAACGTTGGCTTCCTGTAAAGTTTCACTCTGATCTTTAATCTGTTCAATTTTCTGGTTTACTTCATTCTGAACCTGAGCACCGTTTTTAGCACTTACTGTTAATTCGTTGAAGGATTCTGACATTTTTTCCATTGAAGAATTTACCGAACTGATATTTCCAATCATTTCTTCTACAGCGGAAGAAGCATCTGCAACTCCATCACTCTGATTTTTAATCATTTTTTCAAGGGATTCAATGTTTGAAGCAATTTCGTTTACTGCACCGGCAGTACTCTGAACACTGCTTGACTGGGTATTAATCTGTGAATGTACTGATTCAATATTTGCAAGAATTTGTGTGATTGAAGCAGAAGTGTCTTCCATACTTGATTTGAGGTTTTCACCGGCGGTTCCCAGGCTTGCTTTTGAATCTTTGACTTGAGAAATGATTTCATGCAGTTTTCCTGTAAATCCGTTGAAGCCTTTTACAATTTCTCCAAGTTCATCTTTATTTTTTGAAGAAATACGTTTTGTGAGATCTGCATCACCAGAAGCAACATCTTCAATTGCATTTTTTACATTTGTAAGGGCCTTGAAAGAGCGGGTAGAGAATACAGCTACAATTATAATTGTAATGATAACAGTGATGATAAAAGCAATAATCACAAAATTGATGAGGGCATCCAGCATTCCGTAGAAAACAGAACGTTCTGCAACACAGAAAACAAACCAGTCTGTTCCAGGAATTGGTTTGTAAGATGCGATATTTGTCTTTTTGAATTTTTTATCATAATATTCTGTTGTTCCGGTTTTTCCTGAAATGGCATCTTTTAAGGCTGCAGAAATTCCTTCATCAGAGTTAAGACCTTCGTTTATTGTCAGGCCTGTTTTTACATCATCTACATTTGTCGAAGCAACAATTACTCCAGATTTATAACTAATTACCTGAATTTGAGATTCTTTTGAACCAAAAACAAGTTCTGAAATCTTGGTAGAAAGCTGTTCAACAAAGGCATTTGCTACCAGGCAGGCAACTGGTTTGTGATTTTCATCATAAACTGGAACTGCATAAATCTGTAAAAGCTGATCTGTAATATCTGTGTAAATTGGATCTTTGATGGTGTACTTTCCGTTCAAAGCATTAGTGATATAATCTCTTTCGAGTTTGATTGCTTTTCCACCAGCGGTGTAACTTTCACCATCTTTATTGTAATATCCGATATTTTCATAATCTGGATTTGTATTAGCAATTTTTGTTAAAGCAGTACATTTTTCCTTTAATGGAATTGACTGGTCTTTTACAAGTTCTGTTTCTGCAAGAACTTTTAGTGTTTGTAAGTGTCGTTCGGTTTCGCCTTTAGCTTTTCCCAGGGCGGCATCCTTTAGTGCATCCATATATTCTTCTGTTCTTGTTTGAATTGAAGTGGCTGCTGTTTTTGTAAGCACAACTCCCATTCCAAAAAGAGCAAGACTTACAATTACACTCATTATGAGAGTAAATTTAAATTTAAGAGACTGATAGAATTTCATGTAACTCTCCTATAATAATTGATAGTAACAACAACGTTGTAGTAAATATTTATTATAGAACAGTTAGGAAAAAATTCAATTTTTTTTTGATAGAGTCTGCTCTTATGCTGAGAGTCTAGTTGAGTTTATCTGCAAAACGTAAAAAGGCCTTCTGACCTTCATCATTACGTTTAAATACTCCTGCATCTTCCAGAACTTTGCTGAAAACAATTCCAACTTCTTTCTGTAAGGCTTCCTGATTAAGTTCAGAATATTTTCCTTTTATTTCATCAATCCAGTCGGCATGTTTTGCAAGAACTTCGTCCTGGCGTAAATCTTTTCCTTCTTTTATTGCTGTTTCCAAATCTGCAAGTTCTTTTTTCAAGCGGCTTGGAAGTACTGCTAATCCCATAACTTCAATCAAACCGATGTTTTCCTTTTTGATGTGGTGCAAATTGGCATGTGGGTGGAAAACTCCAAGAGGATGTTCTTGAGTTGTAATATTGTTTCTTAAAACTAAATCGAGTTCGAACAAATCTCCACGGCGTCTTGCAATTGGAGTGATTGTGTTGTGGATTTCTCCATCAGTCTGGGCAAAAATAAAGGCTGCTTCGTCTGTGTAGTTTCTCCAGGTTTGCAAAATAAAATCTGCTGCATCTACAAGTTCTTCTGCACTTTCTGCATCCAGACGGATAAGACTCATAGGCCATTTTACAATGCCTGCTTTTACTTTAGGGAATTTTTTAAGTTTGAGTTCTTTTTCGATTGGGGCACGGGCCATTGGAAATTCGTAGTGTCCACCCTGGAAATGATTGTGGGTCAAAATTGAACCGCCAACAATTGGGATATCTGCATTTGAACCTAAGGTGTAATGAGGGAACTGGGTAACAAAATCAAGCAGACGTTCGAATGTTTTGCGTTCAATCTTCATTGGTTCGTGTTTTTCATCAAAAACGATACAGTGTTCATTGTAGTAAACATAAGGAGAGTACTGCATGTACCAGTTTTCTCCTGCCAGTTCAAGAGGAATAATTCTGTGAGTCTGGCGGGCTGCATGATTCATTCTTCCGGCGTAACCTTCGTTCTGGCGGCAGAGGAGGCAGGCTGGATATCCGCTTTGTTTCATGTTGCGGGCTGCTGCAATGGCTTTTGGATCTTTTTCTGGTTTTGAAAGATTGATTGTGATATCTAAATCACCATATTCTGTGTTTGTTTTCCACTTAAGATCTTTGCATACTCTGTAGCGGCGGATGTAGTCTGTGTCGCAGCTGAATTTGTAGTACCATGAGGTAGCGGCTTCTGGACTTTCTTCATCATAAAGAGTTTTGAAAATATCAATTACATCACTTGGTGGAGGAACCAGCTGGCCCATAATTTTTGTATCAAACAGATCTCTGGAAACAATTCCAGAATCTTCGAATATTCCGTTCTGACCTGCATAATCAAGCATTTCTTTTAAAATTTCTTCCAGGTCTTCTGTTTTTACCTGGGGAAGTTCTGGAGCAACAGGTGTTTCAAATCCATCTAATTTAAAAAGCTCAAGAAGTTTGTTTTCGGTATAAATGATGTCTTCTTTTGTAATAAGTGAATTATTTAAAGCGTATGAAGTGAGTCTTAAAATATTTTCATAAATTGTCATAAAAACCTCTTATCTACTGATAGTAACACTATCATGATGATTTGTATACAAAAATATATTATAAAGAGAAAAAATTATTTAATATCTTCGATAGAATATGGGGTTGCCTGGTAAACATAATAGTTGAGCCAGTTTGTATAAAAAAGGTGGGCTGTAGCACGCCAGTAACTGGTTGGCATTCTGTTTACATTGTTTGTAGGGAAATAATTCTTTGGAAGAGGAACTTTTAATCCTTTGTCTGTGTCCCGGTAGTATTCTTCTGCCAGGGTGAGAGTGTCGTATTCCAGGTGACCAGTCATAAAAATCTCACGATTATCTTTTGATTTTATGATTGTAACACCGGCTTCTGCACTTTCTGCCAGAATCTGAAGGTCGCGGCATTTTTCTATGTCTTCCTTGTGTAAAGTTGTGTGACGGCTCTGTGGAATAGGGAAAGTATCATCAAAACCACGCAGTAAAGGTTCTCCTTCCACGCAGCGTTCGTTCATAAAAATTCCGCTCATTTTTTGTGCAAGAGGATATTTTTTAATTCCATAGTGATGATAAAGGCCTGCAAAACTTCCCCAGCAAACGTACAGGGTAGAATAAACATTCTTTTTGGCGTAATCCATTATCTTGCAAAGTTCTTCCCAGTAATCAACACTTTCAAAAGCAAGCTGTTCAACAGGAGCACCTGTAATAATCATTCCGTCAAATTTCTGATTATATATTTCGCTGGAAGGAATGTAGAATTTGTCCAGGTAGTTTTTATCTGTATTTTTACTCAGATGGTCTTCCATTCTTATGAGGGAAATTTCAATCTGAAGAGGAGTATTTCCTAAAAGTCTTAAAAGTTGAGTTTCTGTAACTTCTTTTGTAGGCATAAGATTTACAATGGCAATTTTAAGCGGACGGATATCCTGTGTAGCCGCACGTTTTTCTGTCATTACAAAGATGTTTTCTTTTTCAAGAATTTTTCTGGCTGGTAAACTTGAGTTAATTTTTATTGGCATTGCAAACCTCTGAACCACATTGTAGCAGAAATGCACCTAATTTGCTATAATCTTGTGTTATGGAAATTGTATATGACCGCAAAGGTGCAATTAAAAAACTTAAACTTTTGACCTTTGGTTCTAAATCAAATGTGGATAGTTTTCGTGCAAAACTTGATGATGCTTTTAAAACAACTTTTCTGCCAAATGGTGTAGAACGTTCTGAATATAGATATGGAAATGTCGATTGTGATGTTCTTGCGCCAGAAATTTATGCTTCAAACAGAGTAATGCTTTATATTCACGGCGGTTCATTCGTTGGTGGTTCCCGTCTCGCTTACAGAAGTTTTTGTTCTTCCCTGGCTACAAAATGTTTCTGCAGGGTTGTTGTTCCAGAATATCGTCTGGCACCAGCTTTTCCATATCCTGCTGCAAATGAAGATATTCAGGGAGTTTTTAAATCCCTTTTTACAGAAGAACAGATTGCCTGCTCTTTGAATGCAGAAAGAGGAAGTAAACCTCAGTTACCAGAAATTATTATTGCTGCAGATTCTTCCGCCGCTTCGATAGCCTGTTCTCTTCTTTTTAATTTGCGGGACAGATATCGTTCCTGCATAAAACATTTCATTCTTTTTTCACCATGGCTCGATCTTTCTAAGTGTTCAAAAAATATCACTACAAAAAAGATTTCTGATGAAGTTATGTCGGGGGATGTTTTAAGAAAAAGTTCTTCGGTTTACACTTATGAATCAAATACTTCAAGTCCTTTTGTTTCTCCACTTTTAGCGGGAGATGATGCTTTGAAAAATTTCCCTCCGGTTTTTATTCAGATGGGTGAAAAAGAAATCCTTCTGGATGATGCAAAGGAATTTGCTAAAAATCTGATTGCAGCTGGAAATTCCTGTACTCTGGATATCTGGCCAAATATGATGTTTATGTTCCAGATGGCAGATGAATATTTACATGAATCACATCTTGCCCTGGATAAAGTTGGAAAGGTTGTTACTGAATATACAGCAGGTCAAAAAGCTGTAGAAATTGAAAATAAGCCTAAACTTGAATACAGCCTTCGTTCGGAGGCATAGAATATGGAACTTTTATCACCAGCTGGAAATGTAGAAAAACTGTCTTATGCTTATGCATATGGTGCAGATGCGGCCTATATCGGATTGAAAAAATTTTCTCTCAGAGTAAAGGCTGATAATTTTTACGAAGATGAATATAAAAAGGTAATTGCCCTTAAGGAAAAGTATCCTGGAAAAAGACTTCATTGTGCCCTGAACATTTCTTTTCATGATGAAGAAATTGATGCCCTTAAGCAGAATCTGGATTATTTCCGTCAGTATCCTATAGATTGTTTTATTGTTCAGGATATTGGAATTGTTCCTTTGTTACAGAAAGAATTCCCTAAGGCAGAACTTCACCTTTCAACTCAGGCTTCCTGTGTAAACTCAGAGGCTGTAAAAATGTATCAGAAACTGGGCTTTAAGAGAGTTGTTCTTGGCCGTGAAATTTCTCTGGATCAGATTAAAAGGATAAAAGATTCTGTTCCTGATATGGAGCTTGAAACTTTTGTTCATGGGGCAATGTGTATTGCTTATGCAGGTCGTTGTCTTATGAGTGCATATCTTACAGGCCGTTCTGCACAAAGTGGTTTCTGCTCCCATACCTGCCGCTGGAATTTTAAACTCAGTGAAGATTTAAGTAAAAACAACGAAAATCATATAATTACAGCCGAAGAAGCAAAGAAAATTGCTCAGTCTGGTTCACTTTTGCTTGAAGAAGAGCAGAGACCTGGTGAATTTTTTCCTGTTTTTGAAGGGGATGATTTTACAGCGATTCTTTCTTCAAAAGATTTAAGAATGATTGAACATCTGGCAGATTTAAAAGCAACAGGAGTTGATTCTCTTAAAATTGAAGGACGAATGAAGAGTGTCTACTACGTTGCAATGGTAACCAGAGCTTACCGTAAGGCACTGGATGCTCTGGAAGGAAAACTTACTCAGGAAGAAGCGGCTCCTTTTATTGCAGAACTTGAAAATGTAAGTCACAGAAAATCTACCACTGGTTTTTATTACAACAAAAAAGATGCAGATGAAACAACCGTTGGTGCAAGTGATTCAAAATATCAGTTAGCAGCAGAAATTGGTGAAGAAGTTTCATCAGAATATTTTGAAAAACTTTATCAGGAGAGTCAGAAACGTTATACAGAATATAAAAACAATCTTGATCAGATGCATCCCGCAGCCCGCGAGGCCCGCCTAAAAGATCTGGAAATTCATACAGACCGTAAAGTTCTTCCTTTTGAAAAAAAGGATGGCTGGCATATGTATCCTTGTACAGCAGTAAACATGATTAAGCTGGAAGATGATGTTGAATTTGTTTCGCCCGAGTTTTGCAGTTTGACCGCAAAGGCTGGAGATTGGGAAATAATTAGTTCTGAAACAGGCCTTAAGATGAACTGGGTTTGTGATGGACATCCTGCTGTAATTTATACAAAGTATTCTTTACCAGATGGTACTTTGCTTAGAACTCTGGATCCTGACTATATAGAAGGACAAATCCGGGATACTGGAAGATAGAAAAGAATAAAAATAGATTAAAGTTTAAAAGGAGATGGAAGAGAGTTTATGAAATTTAAAAAACTCTTATTTTTGTTTTTGCTAATAATAACTGTTACAGTTTCAGTCCATGCTCAGGTGGTTGAATTTTTCACCCCTGCAGTTCCAAAGTTTTCTGTAAAACAGAATGTTCAGTTTAATTTCTGGCCTGATTCAAAAGAAAAAGGTCTGGGACTTTCTGTTGCAGGCGATTTTGATATGAAACAGCTGCACGGAGATATGGGTGTTAATTTCTGTAACGGTAATATGGATTTCACCACCCAGGTTATTTACTGGCCGGTTTTCTTTGACCGTTTTAATTTAGGAATAGGCTTTACTTATCATCTTTTTAATTACACAGAAGTTTTTAAGGAAAATGATTTTCTCTTCAATGTCTGTTTCAAAATGGACATTTTAGACTGGCTGGCTTTTTCTTTTATGGGCGGATATTTCCAAAAGATCACTTTTATTGATGGTTTTGATAAGCCTGTCTTTAATCCAAGTATAGATGTTAATGCTAAGTTTTTATTTTATCCTGGAGATAACTGGACTCTTTATTTTCAGTTTAGTTCTTATAATCTCTTTAATTATCCTCTTTTCTTTTCTGCAATGTTTAGTACAGGGGCAGAGTTTGATATTGTCCCAGGTTCCTTTAGTACAGGTTTAGATTTGAATACCAAATTTTATGATTTTATTGTGAATTCTCAAGATTGCAGTCAGTTTAATCTTGTTGTATATGGCAGGTTCAAAATATGAAAAAGATAATTTTTGCAGCTGTATTTTGTCTATTTATTCTGTCTGCCTGTAAATACGGTGCTGACAATCCTTTTTATCCTCAAAATTCAGTTCATTTTAGAGATACAAATATAAGTCATCTTACTTCAACAGGATTTGAAACTCTTCCTTCTGAATATAATTTTGTTGTTCTTACAGATATTCATTACGGGGCACTTCCATTTCAGAATGCACCTCAAATGCCTGATGAAGTTTTTATTAACTGGCTTACAAATCTTCCTGCTGCACAAAAGCCAAAATTCTGTCTTATTCTTGGTGATGTGGTGGATTATGGTGAAGATTCTCAGTATGCAGGATTTAATTCTCTGGTAAGCAGAATTGAAGCCCAGGGTGTAAAAGTTTTTAATTCAATCGGTAATCATGATTTGTATAATTCCGGATTTCCAAAGTGGAAGGCAAACTGTTATCCTCATACTTCCTTCTATGATTTTAAAACTTCCCGTTTTTCATTTTATTCTCTGGACACTGGTTCTGGAGGCCCTGGTTTTGAACAGCTGGCTTCGTTAAAATCGGCCTTTGCTTCTGACTCAAATCCAAAAATCATTTTTACTCATTATCCAATGTATGCATCTCCTTTGCAGTTTTCAATGAATGATACAACAGAGCGTAATCTGATGATGAGTCTTTTTGCTAAAAATAATGTGAAGCTTTATCTGTGCGGACATATTCATGTTTATGAAAAGTACCCGATACAGAATTTTGAGCAGTATGCAATTCCTTCTTTCTTGTATAAGGGAGTCTGGGCTGTCGTTAATGTGAATGAAACTGCAAATTCTTATAACATCACTTTCTACAATAAGGGAAATGTCTATCAGCCTTAATCATCTCTAGTGTCCCAGGAAACTTCAACAACTCTTGAACCCTTGTTCGGGATGCGGAGGAAGGTCAGACAGTCTGCCCTGTGAACAGTAACTCCTTTTGAGCGGGTAACATAGCCTGTAATTAAATCAGGATAGCAGGGGTGACAGCACTGGGCCAGATTGTAGAGAACATTTTTATTTCCCTGAATTAAAACTGGTTTTGGGGCTCTTGTCTGAGGTGCTTCTGTTTTTTTACCACTCTTTGGTCTTTTCTTATGTTTGCTTTCGAGATTAGCTGCACCACTTGCCGGTGCCTGCTGAAGCTGAAGTTCCGTTTCTTTCTGCAGGGCAAGTCTTTCACTAAAAGTCGGGTCGTTTGACATGAGCCAGGAGTGTATTTTCTGGTGAGCTTTTGTTGTTTTTACAAGTTTTAACTGGGCTTCTGTCGGGTGGGCCTGAGGATTGGTGATTACTTCGATAATCTGGGTGTTTTCCAGAGGCTTTGAAAGCGGAATGATTTTTCCATCAGCTTTTGCGGCAATAACCTTTTCTCCAATTGCAGAATGAATCGAATAGGCAAAGTCGATTGCAGTTGCTCCCGCTGGAAGTTTTCGGACATCTCCCTTTGGTGTAAAAACATAAATTTCATCACCCAAAAGTTCATTTTTAAGGGTGTTAAAAGTTGCTTCGTCGGTAAGGGCATTTTCCTTGAACTGCTGGAGTTTATTGAAAATATCAAGTTTGTCTGCTTCAACAAGGTCGTGGTTAGTTCCTTTTTTGTAGAGCCAGTGGGAAGCAATTCCGTGTTCAGCCATGTTGTGCATTTCTATAGTTCGAATCTGAATTTCCAGAGGCTTTCCTTCACAAATTACAGTTGTATGCAAAGACTGATATCCGTTTGATTTTGGCATTGCAATGTAATCTTTAAAACGACCGTCCATTGGTTTCCAGAGACTGTGGACAATTCCTACCAAAGTGTAACATTCGGCTGGAGCCTTGCAGAGTATTCTGAGAGCGAGTAAATCATATAGTTCACTGGCTTCCTTGTTGCGTTTTCGCATTTTCTGATAGATGGAGTAGAAGTGTTTTGCCCTGCTTGTTATGGTTATGTCCATTCCCATTTTTGCGGCGGATTTATAAATGCTGTTTACTGCTTTTTCCAGATAAGCTGCTCTTTCTTCCTGTGATTGAGAAACAATTTCTTCAATCTGTTTATAAACAGTAGGATTTGTATACTTTAAGCTTAAATCTTCAAACTCATTCTTTTCTTTCTGCATTCCAAGGCGGTCTGCAAGCGGAGCCCAGATTTCTATAACGGCTTCTGCAAGAGCTCTTTGTTGTTCCGGCAAAAGACTCTGAATGTTTCTGATGCGGTCCAGACGGTCTGAAAGTGTTAAAAGAATTACCCTTGCATCATCACACATGGCAAAAAGCATTTTTCTAATTGCGTCAGACTGATGCAGGTTTTTAGAATTCATTGGAAGCTGGATGATTTTATTTGTTGTAATCAGGATTTTTGAAACATTCTCTCCAAACTCATTTTGAATTTCTTCGGGACTAACATCAAATTTGTGAATAGGATGGAGGAGAGCTGCTACAATTGTGGCGGCATCCAGGCGGTTCTGGGCAAGAATATTTGCAACTCTTAGAGGATGCATGTAATAAGGTTTTCCGCATGGACGGAGGAGTTTTCCTGTTTTTTCGAGCAGAAGGGACCAGGCCTTAAGAATAGAATCTTTATCTTCCTGATTGTAATTATCATTAAGGGTAAAAAATTCTTTGATTAAGGCTTCAGTGTCAGTTTCAGGTGATTTAAAAACGTATTCATTACTCAAGATATTCACCTCCATCCACGATTTTTGAGTCTATCATATTCTTATCAGATAGTTTAAATATAACAATTTTTTCTTTATTATAATAGTAATTTATAGCTATAAAGCGTGTTATATATATGGGAAGATTTTTGTCTGGAAATATATTTATGAAAAAAATTGTTTGTCTACTTGGTTTAAGTTTAATTTTTGCTTTTTTTGCTTATTCAGAAAATTATGTTCTAACGGTGGAAGATGCTGTTTCTTTAGGTCTTGCTAATAACATCACCATAAAGCAGAGTAAAAAGGATCTTGATTTACTGGCTCTTAAGAAAAAATATTCCTGGAATAGTATAAGTCCATCTTTTTCTCTTTCTGCAGGTTTGTCTGATAGTAAAAGTGGAAGTTTAGAAAGTTTTTCTACTGCAAATGATTCTTTATCCTGGTTGGCAAGCGGAGGCATAACTATAAATTTTTTGCCATCGCTTGCTAATTCTATAAAAGCAGCAAAACTTGCTTATGAGCAGGGAGAACTTACTTACGAAAAAACAAAACGTTCCATCGAACTGTCAATAAGAAAAAGTTTCTATCAGCTTTTGTATTTTACAGAAAATCTGGAACTTCAGGAAATGAGTTTGCAGAATAATCTTGAAGTGTTTAAGTCTAACCTTTCAAAATATAATCAGGGACGGCTTTCGGAACTGAATCTTTTGACTTCCCGCTATAATTACGAAAGTAAACTTCCGGCGGTGGAGAATTTAAAAACTTCTTATCAGGCTAACCTGGACTCTTTTAAGGAAATTCTTGGAATTAATCTTACTGATACTCTTGAATTAAAAGGGAGTCTTGAAGAGGCAATGAATCTCGCTGCCATTGGTGATATAAGTGACCTTAATCTTGATTCAATTCCTGCTATCGAAACAGCAGTAAAAAATATTGAAATAACAAAAAATAGTCTTTCCACCACCCGAGCTTCTGCATATGGCCCATCATTAAGACTTTCAGCAAGTGCAAATACTGGGGCTGGAATAAATCCTTCTTCAAAGCAGACAATGTCTATGTCTTATTCGGCAAATGTAAGTATTCCTCTGGATGCTTATCTGCCCTGGTCAAATACGGCTTTGAATATAAAATCACAGAAGGAAAGTCTTGAAAAACTGGAAGAATCTCTGGAGCAGACAAAATCATCAACCCTTCTTTCTGTAAGAAATAGTATTAATGCTATAAAACAGGCTTTGACCCAGCTTGAACTTTATAAAAAGAATGTAGAGCTTATGCAAAAAACTTATGATATGGCTAGAAATTCTTACACCGCAGGTTCAACAGATCTGCTTTCACTTCAGTCGTCGGAAGTAAATCTTTATCAGGCAAAATACAATGTTGAAAATCAGCGTTATACAATAATTTCATCTGTTCTTGATCTGGAAAATACTCTGGGACTGGAATTTGGAACACTCAGTAAATAAAGGAGAATTGCTAAAATGAAAAAGAAGCTGGTAACTGGAATAATCATTCTTCTGGCAATTGTAATAACTGTCGGACTTATTGCTTTTATGAATATTAAGAAAAATAAAAACAACAAGTTTGGAGGCTTTGGATCTTTTGGCGGTTTTGGTGGGCCAAATGCTTCTGTAACTTCGGTTCGAACTGCTATTGCAGAAAAAATCCCTCTTCAGGATTATGTAACAACTAACGGCGAAGTTCAGACTCAGTCATCAATTGAAGTTTTTCCTGCAATGAAAGGAACTGTTGTTGAAATTGATGTTTCACTTGGTTCTCAGGTTCAAAAAGGCGATTTGATTGGATATATAGACCCTTCTGAACCTGGTGCTTATTATGCCAAGTCTCCAATTTATGCACCAATCAGCGGAAGTATTCTGACAAGTCCTGTAAGAACAGGGCAGACTGTAAGTGTAAGTTCGGTAATTACAAAAATTGGTGATGTTGATAATCTTCAGATAAGTGCAAAAATTCCAGAACGTTATGTTGCAGATTTGCGAATTGGACAAAAAGCAGAAATTACTCTTGAAGCATATCCTTCTGTTAAATTTGGTGCTTCTGTAGTCCGTATTTCTCCAGTTGTAGATTCAGCTACCCGTACAAAAGAAATAATTTTGAACTTTGATAAAAAAGATTCCAGAGTTAATGCCGGAATGTTTGCCAAGGTAAAACTTTATACTGCCCTTTATGAAGGTCAAATTGCCATAAAGCAGGATGCTCTGGTAAACAATTCAGATAAATACTATCTCTTTATTGTAAATGATGATGGTGAAACTGTAAGACGAAGTGAAGTAACTCTTGGAAAAAATGTTGATGCTGTATATCAGATTCTTTCGGGCGTAAATCCGGGGGATCGTGTTGTTGTAGAAGGAACTCTTACCTTGTATGACGGTGCTAAAATCAAAGATATAAACAGTCAGGAGTAAAAATGAGTATTTCCAGAAAGACAATGGATCATCCGATCCTGATTTTAATTATTTTTGCCCTGCTGGGAATGCTTGGAATTTTTACCTTCAGTAAAGTTGCAATTGCCCTTTTTCCAGATATTGAAAATCCTGTAATTATGATTATGACCTCTTATCCAAATGCGGGGCCTGAATCTATTGAAAAGACTATTACAAAACCAATTGAAAGTGCAGTTTTAAGTGTAAACGGATTAAAAAATCTTTCTTCCACCTCCAGCGAAGGTTCTTCCATGGTTGAACTTGATTTTGACTATGGAACTGATATGGAAGTTGTAATCAGTGAAGTAAGAGATAAGCTTGACCGTGTAAAAAGAGGACTTCCAGATGCGGCAGGAACTCCAAGCATTATGAGATTCAGTGGTTCTTCTTCCCCAATCATGAGAATTCTTGTGAGGGGAAACCGTTCTGTTGATGATATCAAACAGATTGCAGAAAGTTCCATTGTGGATATTCTTGAACAGGCTGATGGAGTTGCAGAAGCTGATGTAACCGGAGGTCGTACTGCCCAGGTTAATATCGAACTGGATGCAAATCGTCTTCAGGCTTACGGATACACAATTCCCACAATCACTGCTGCTCTTTCTAAGCAGAACCTTGAACTTGGTGGTGGAAAGGTTCAGGAAGGAAGTAAAAATTATATTGTTCGAACTACAGGTGAATATACAAGTATTGAAGAAATTAATGATACTGTTATTTCAACAATAAATGGTTATAACGTAAAATTGCGTGATGTCGGAACTGCTTATCTGGGATTTGCTGAAAGCAGCCGTGAAAGTTACATCAATGGTGAAAAAGGTGTTTATATCAGTATAACAAAGCAGTCTGGTTCAAACACCGTAAGTGTAGCAAATTCTGTATATAAAAAGATTGATCAGGTAAAACAGATTCTTCCTCCCGATATCACTCTTGAAATTATTTCAGATGATACAGAGTCAATTCGTGAAACCATTTCAACATTAATCAAATCGCTGGTGGAAGGTCTTGTACTTGCTATTGTTATTCTCTGGTTCTTCCTCCAGAGTTGTAAATCCACCATCATTATTGGAATTTCTATTCCGCTTTCAATGATTATCACTCTTTTTGCCATGAGTATGTTTGGAATTACTTTGAACATGATGACTTTAACAGGACTTATTCTTGGACTTGGTATGGTTGTTGATGCTTCAATTGTAATGATTGATAACATTTATTCTTACAGACAGAGAGGGGCCCGTCCAAAAGTTGCGGCTATTCTTGGTAGTCAGGAAATGCTCATGTCTGTAATTTCGGGAAACCTTACTACAATTTGTGTATTTGTTCCTTTCCTCTTTTTTATAAAAGATCTGGAAATTATGGGACAGCTTTTTAAAGGAATTATTTTTACAATTGTAATTGCCCTGGTTTCTTCCCTCCTGGTTGCAATCTTCCTTGTACCGGTTCTTGCTGGAAAGTTTCTTCCTCTTACAAACCGTAACGAAAAGCCTGTAACAAATCCTGTGCTTAAAAAGATTTACGGGGCTTTCCAGAAAATAATAGATTCTGTTACAAAACTTTATTCAAAACTTCTCAAGGTCTGCTTAAACAATCGTCTTGTTACAATTGTCGTTTCTTTGTGTGTGCTAGCCCTTGCCATTGGAATGATTCCAACAATGCGTATCAGCATGATGACTGGTGGACGGGATGATTCTGTAACTCTTAGAGTTACCATGCCAGTTGGTACAGCCTTTGATGAAACCAAAAAAGTTGTTCTGGCTCTGGAAAAAATTGTTAATGAAGAACTTAAAGGCGTTAAAAACGTGACAACAACAATTGGTTCTAGTGGGCGCAATTCTTCTACAAACAGTGGTTCAATTCAGATTACTCTGCCAGAAACTTCTGAACAGATTGACAGTGCTATGGATATGCAGCAGAAACTTCGAAAGCATTTTGATGAATTTCCCGGTGCTAATTTAAGTTTCCGTGCGGGTATGCGTGGTCAGATGATGGGTTCTGATATTGATATAGTTCTTCGTTCAGATAATCTGGAAGCTGCTCTGGATACTGCAGATAAAATTTGTGATGTAATCAAGGCTAACCCAGACTGTGGTGAACCTTCTGTAAGTATGGATAAAGGTCTTCCTCAGGTTGAAGTTGTTATTGACCGTCAGAGAGCTTATGATTTTGGAGTTGATATTACAACTGTAGCCCGCGAAATTAACTATGCTATTAACGGAACTACTGCCTGTGTATATCGAAATGACGGAAAAGATTACAATGTTGTAGTTGCATATCGTCCTGAAGACCGAAAAACAATTGAAGATCTTGAAACAATTTATGTTCGCGGAAAGAACGGCATGGTAAGTGTTGCAAACTTTGCCTCTTTGAAAAAAGGTTTTGGACCTGTTTCAATTGCCCGTGAAAATCAGAGTCGTATTTTACATATTACCTGCGGAATTCTTTCTGAAAAAAATGCAAACATAGTTGAAAATGATATTAGAGAAGGAATCAGTAATACTTTTATTATTCCTGACTCTGTAAATGTTACTTACGAAGGTTCCTGGGGCGAAACTACAAAGCAGATGTGGCTTTACATAAAAATTATTGTAATGGCAGTCCTCCTGGTATTTGGAGTTATGGCTGCAACATATGAAAGCTGGAAGGCTCCTTTAATCAACCTTGCTACAATGCCATTCTTAATTATTGGTGTAATTTTTATTTATAAGATTACAGGACAGGCTTTATCAATCATTTCTATGGTTGGTATTATTATGCTTGTCGGAATTGTTGTTAATAACGGAATTATTCTGGTCGATTATACAAATCTTCTGGTTGGACGAGGTGTTGAACTTAAGCAGGCCTGTTTTGAAGCTGGACGAAGCCGTTTCCGTCCTGTATTGATGACAACTCTTACAACAGTACTGGGAATGCTTCCAATGTGTTTTGCTTCATCTGGGCAGTCTTCAATGGTTCAGCCAATTGCAGTAGCTGTCGTTGGTGGATTAATTTCTTCAACTTTTGTAACACTTCTTATTATCCCGGTTTTATACAGTCTTGTAATGAAAGTTAAGACTAAGAAAAAGGTTAATATTACAGTAAATTACTAAGAGGAAATAAAAATGGAATACGAATATAGAGCAGAAATAATTTCGAATCAGTCTGTAGAAGATGATATAGTTGAACTTCTGGAACAGGAAATTCCTGGTATTCAGTATACAATCCTTCCTGACACTCACGGGCGGGGGCTAAGTTCGCGAAAACTGGGCGATACTACCTGGCCCGAGATGAATTTTGTTCTTTTTGCTTATACTGATGAAGAAGGTGCAAAAAAAATAAAGGCAATTATGAAAGCTGTAAAAGAAAAATTTCCTGGAGAAGGAATAAGTGTATTCTTTTCAAAAGCTGCACAGATTTAGTCTTTTACACAGCTTTTAATACATTTCCACCACCCTAAGCTGCCCCTCCAAATCCGGGTGAATTTGAGTTCTAAAATTGTAAGATTTTGCAAGTCTTGAGCTTTCTTCTGCATTGTATTCGCCCGTTTCCATAAGAATAATGCCTTTTGGAGAAAGGTGGGCTTTTGCCTGAGGTATAAGATTTCTTATAATTTCCAGTCCGTCATCAGCAGGCTCTCCTTCCATGGTGAAAGGTCTGTCCCCTGTCAAAGTTACATCTCCGTCTAAAGCAAGGCGGGGTTCATTTCGACCATCTTCCAGCAGTTTATCCACCAGGGTGTGGGGAATGTAAGGCGGATTTGTTAGAATTAAGTCGAAAGTCCATCCACCGTCGCTGGAGAACTGCTCAAAAAGATTTGAACGTACCAGTCTTAAGTTTTCTCTTGGTAAGCCTAAATGTTCAATATTTTTTTCTGCAACTTCAAGAGCGTCCGCAGAAATATCTATCATAGTGATTTTTGGAAGTTGTCCTGAAGGTATTTTATATACTTCAATAAGACTTTTC
>CAMPAL010000039.1 GCA_946631855.1 uncultured Treponema sp.
AAAAATATACGTTCCCTGTATTAATGACAGCTGGTGTATAGCCCTTACGTCTTGCATGTTTAAACTGTTCATCAGCCTGAAGGAAAAGACCATACTTACCATAAAGAACACCAAGACTATTTCTTGTTTCAACAGTATCTTTTACAGCAAGTTTTGCTTCATACATCTGAATCTGAGGTTCAATTTCGCGGCTAATCCACTGGTCTACCGAATGATCAAAAAGTTTAGCAACAATTTTCTGGTCTGGCATTGTAAAGTAAGCAGAAGCACCTGGAACACTTACCGGCTGATAAGTCTTCCATGATTCACTCATCTTATACATTGCAGCAGTACCAGCTCTGGCTGCTGTATTCCATTCGCGGGCACCAACTCTCCATGCCTTGTTAAATCCTTCATCAGAAAGAGTAATTTCAAGAGGAACCCAGACTTCATTAGCTTCGCGGTCTACAATCAGTTCATCAAGCGAAGTAAATTCTGCAGATGCCTGTGCAACTGTAAGTCCAGAATCAAAAGCCATAAAGATATGTCCAGGGATGGTGATAAAGGCAGTACGAATTCCAACCGCTTCGAAGAGAGAACAAACGAGGATTGAAATATCGTCACAGTCACCACCACGATACATAAGAGTCTGATATGGGAACTGGAGGAAGTCGATAGAAGAAGTACCTACATTATCAGAGAAAGCTGATGAAGGGTCGATTACATAACTTAATCCAAACTGATCAAGCGATTCGAAAACTCCCATTGCGTACTGAATATTTGCAGGAACTCCGTTACGAATATTATCTCTAACAATACTTGTGATATATTTTGCAAAAAGAAGGGCTGCAGGGTCTTTAGATGATACAAATACGGCAGCACGACGGTCATCATCCCAAGACATATTGTTACGTCCATAAACTGGAACAACGATGTCGAAGGCCTGTGATTTTTTCTGACCCAGACAAGAATAACTTACAATAATCTGGGCTTTTGTATCAGTTTTTTCTGTAAGTTCCAGCATTGATTCATTGAAGAAGGCGTACATATCAACTTCGGCAGACTCACCCTTCTTAAGTGATTTAAAACTTGCACACTCTTTAGGATGACCCATGTACTGAGGCTGATAGAAACTTACAGTTACGTTTTGAATAGAAGAATCTTCTTTATTTTCTACAAGAACTTTTCCAAAGGAATTATTTTCGTACCAGGAATAAAGAACCGGGAATACTGGCAAAATTGTTTCGGTCTGAACATCAACATTAGTTCTCTTGTTGAATAATTCAGTAAGATTAAAAGAAAGACCTGCTGCAAGACCAGCATTCATTGTCATTAATGGTGTAGAGCCTGAAGCATAATGTGAACCAGATGCATGAACATCGGCAGAAATTACAGGATTAAGACGGTATGTAAATGTAAGGGAGATTCCCCCGTTCATACCAGAAAGAGATTTTGAAGCTTTTGCATTATAGGCACCAAGATTAAAGTCAAAATCAAGGGCCATACGATCTGTGAGGGAAAGATGATATCCAGCACCGACTCCACCACTTAAAAGAGTAATTGGTTTTACACCAGGTAAAGACAGGCTTAAATAATCTCCCTGGGCAAAAACATTTAAATAATCAACAGGGCGGAAGGTAAACTTTACCCCTCCACCAATTCCAGACTGAATGTTATGTGCTGTTCCAATTGGCTTTGTAAAATGAGGATAAAGACTTACAATAAAATCTCCACCCGCATTAACAAATCCTGTTCCAAGACACAAGGCTAAACAGGCTGTAGCGATTTTCTTATTTAGCTTTTTACTTTTTCGTAACTTTTTTGCTGATTTTCCTGACATCTCTCTTCTTTTTCTCTCTACTTTTCTAATTCACTTATAATTCTTTCAAGGTTCTTTTTTGCAGAAGCATTATCAGGATCAACTTCAAGAGCCTTCTCATACCAGTACTTTGCATCCTTGTATTTTTTCTGCAGGGATGCAATGTTACCAAGGTTGTTCATAGCTGGAACAGAACCCATTTTTGCCGATTGTTCATAAACAGGAATAGCACTTGAATACATTCCCGCACGAACATAAAGCATACCAAGCTGGTTGTACAAAGTTACAGAAGCACCTTCAGCTTTAATTCTATTTTGAACTGCTGCAATCTGAGGCCCAAATTCAGCAGTAATATATCTTGCAATATCATTTTCTACAGCACTTGTAAGTGCACTTTCTACAGGTAAAGAAGAAGCATTTTCCTTACTGCTGAAACCTGCAGGTGGATAATATTGCCAGGCATCCGAAATAAGCACGAAATCAAAATCTTCTTCATTTTCAGTTTTTGCCTGAATTTTCAAAACAGCCTTATACCAGCTGTTGATAAATCCTTCGTTAATAGCAGACATTGAAAGTGGAATCCAGATTTCATCATCTACAACTAAAATGCGGTCATATCCATCAAACAAAGAACCAACTCTGGAAGCATTAACACCAAGGTTGAAACAAACAATAAAATCATCTTCAAGTGGAATAAAGGCTGATGGAATACCTACAGATTCAAGCAGAGCCATAAAAAGTACACCAACATCATCTTTATCACCAGTTTTATAAGCAATTGTCTGATATGGATACTGAAGATAATCCAGTTCTTCTGAATTAAGATGGGTCTTATTATACGGTGTATCTGAATCTGGAACGCAACGAATACCACCAAGACGCATTCCTTCATTTACGTACATAGCAAACTGCATGTTACGGTTCAAACCAGAACGTAAGTGGCTGCGGGCAATTCCTACAAGATATTTTGAATATTCAAGAACTTCCTGTGATGAAGTTGAAATGTAACTTGCAATTACAGCAGGGTCTGTCCAACGAACCTGGTTACGGTTATAAACTGGAATTGTAACCTGTGATACGGCAGTTAATTTTTTACCAAGGAGTTCATAAGAAACAACAAGTTCTCCAGAAACCTTTCCTGCTTCCGAGAACTGAAGGATTGCATCTGTAAAATCTGCATAAAGAGAAAGTTCTGCACTGCGGTGTTTTCGAATCTGACTGACTTTTCCACATTCAATATCTGAAGCAGTATAACCTTCTGCACGGAAACGAACTTCTACATTTCTGATTTCTGCAGTTTCATTATTTTCAATTATGATTGTTCCAAATGGATTCTCTTTATAAATAGTATACAAGAGAGGGAATACACTTTCATCCTGAATAACAGAACCATCAACACGACCAGCTGCTTTTTGTGTATCAACTTTGATTTTTACTGACAGACCAGCGGTAAGACCTGCAGCTCCAGGATTTCCCCACCATGTATTGTTCTGTACATCAAACCAGGAAGCATTAAAACCTACTGAAACATTTGGATTAAAACGGAAGAAAAGTTCACCATAAGCACGGTACCATGGAGCATAATGATATTTACTATTACTGATTGCTACAGAAGCTCCACCTGCAATACCTAAACCTGCTTCAACTCTTGAAAATGGATAAAAGAATGCACCAGCTTGAATTCCAAAAGGAATGTACATTGCAACAGGACTTCCATCTGTGATTGCCTGAAAATTATTTTTTGGAAGAACATAAAAACCGAATTCTGGACCAACGTTTACTACATCAAAAAAATTGAACCCGGCATCAAGAAAAGCACCCCCGCCAATAAAGTTAAATCTGGAGGCTCCCCCTGACAAAAACGGAAACATTCCGCTTGGTGTTACTTTAAATGTTAATTCGGCCGCAGCCATAAGTGACATGCTAACTCCCATAGCAAGCACCATTAACAATTTTTTTAAATACATAATTCTCTCTTTTTTATATTTTGGCAAAACCAATAAATAATAAATTATTTCTGTGACGCATTCAACTACACTTTTGGGTAGTTTTCCTCCTTATAACAGGTTTTTTATTAAACGTCCCCAATCCTTTAGTTTATCAAAAATCTACACTTGTTTCTATATACTTCATCAGAACTAGCCCATTATAAACATTACTTCCACCACCCTGGCTCCCAGATGCGAATCACCACTGTGTAAACTTTTGATTTATTTCACCACGCAAAGAATTGCGTACGCTGCATTGTGCGCTAAAACACAGGTCTTCGCATTTTTGTGTAAGAAATAAGAGATGTTTCGCAGGCGAAAATCTCTTATTTCTTTTTATGGATAAATCCAAAGATGCTCACAATGTGTTTTGCACCCAACTCCGCTTCCGTAATTCTTTGGGTAATCTTCAAAAAAAAGTTTACACAGTCGTTCTTCACGCCAGGGTTTTGTTCTCCATCATATAACAGGCTAGTCCTGATTTATCTGCTCCGTTATAATCAAAATATGAAAAAAAGATTTTTGTTCTTTGTGTTACTTTCCTCTTTCTTTTTGAATTTTTATGCTGATGATGAAGTTTCTGTTGAAATCAATCTGTCTTTAGAAAATGAAAGTCCTGTAGAAATCAATCAGTTTATATATGAAGAAAATCATCCGCTTTATTTTGGGAATCCTACTGGGGCTGTTTGTGACATTGAGCAGGAATGGAATTTTTTGATGAACAAAAAAGGATTTTCTGAATCTTATAACAAAAGTAATTTTACTCCTAACTGGGTGGCATGGCATTTATGTCAATCTGATCTTGGGGAGGCTGAACGTTCTAACAAATTTATTGCGGATAAATCTTTGCCTGAAGAATGGTATGCTTTGAAAAAAAATGATTATCAGTACAACGCTTATGGTTTTGACCGGGGGCATCTTTGTCCTTCTGCTGACAGAACTTCCAGTGCGGAGGATAATCAGGAAACTTTTTTAATGACAAATATGATTCCTCAGGCACCTGACTGTAACAGGATTGTCTGGAAAGATCTTGAAGATTATGAAAGAAGTCTTGTAAAAGAAGGAAAGGAACTTTACATTTTTGCAGGCGGATTAGGAAGTGGTGGAACTGGAATCAGAGGGTATTTTAAGAGCATTATAATAGAAGAAGGTGAGATTTTAGTTCCTGAATTCTGCTGGAAAATCATTTTGATTCTGGACGAAGGGGAAGATGATTTATCCAGAGTGTCAGAAGAAAGCAGGATTATTTCTGTCTGTATTCCAAATAAACAGGGCTGTCAGGAAGGCGGCAGCTGGGAACTTTATGAATGTTCGGTTGATTATCTTGAAGAACTTTTGCAGATGGATTTTTTTGACAGACTTCCTGATGAAATTGAAGCTCTGTTAGAACAATACGACCGGTAAAGGCACGCTTCGCTCAAGGCCTTGACTCGCTCGTTTTCAGGGGGTGTATTAACCCCTGAATAGAATAATCTTACAAAAGCAGACTACTTGCGGTTGACTTGGGGAAAATTTATAATTTGATTTATGAATCTACTTTCCATCAACAATTTAGCAAAAATCGGACGGGAAAAACCTTTATTTACAGGCGTTACTTTTGGCATTCAGGAAGGTGAAAAAGCTGCCCTGATTGGTCGAAACGGAACAGGAAAATCAACCCTTTTAAATACAATTGCAGGAGTTCTGGTTCCTGATGAAGGAAGTGTCGTAATCAACAAGGAAGCTGGAGTTTCTTTTTTACCTCAAAACCCTCTTTACGATGAAAACGACAGCATCAGAGATCATATATTTAAGAGCCAGTCTCCAAAACTTCAGATTATCCGTGAATACGAAGAAATTTGTGAAGAACTTAGCAGTAAGGGACAATCAAATAATATTCAAAAACGCTACGACGATATCATGCTTAAGATGGAAAAGATGGATTTGTGGAATTACGAACAGCAGATATCATCAATTCTTACAACTCTTGGTATAAAAGATTTGTCCAGAAAAATGGGAACTTTAAGTGGTGGAATGATAAAAAAAGTGGCACTGGCACAAGTTCTGGTGGAAGATACAAAACTTCTGCTTCTGGACGAACCTACCAACCATCTGGATATTACAACAATCACCTGGCTGCAGAATTATTTGCATGATACAAAACGTTCTGTTTTAATGGTTACTCATGACCGCTACTTTCTGGACGCTGTCTGCAACAACATTTACGAACTTGCAAGAAACAAATTAAAACTTTATGTAGGAAATTATTCTGAATATCTTGAAAAAAAAGAAGTTGAAGCTGAAATTGAAGCAAACACAGAACGCAGAATTGAATCGGTTTTACGTTTTGAAAGAGAATGGCTTTTAAGAGGTCCTTGTGCCCGTGGAACAAAAATCAAAGCAAGAATTCAAAGGGACGAACAGCTTATTAATAGAGAAAAATTTCAGGCTGACAAGGGCTTTTCTTTTGAAGTAAAAGGAAAAAGACTTGGTGGTAAAGTTCTGGAACTGCACAATATTTCCAAAAATTATCCTAAGGCAAATCAGGCTTCTGTTCCTGTTATAAAAAACTTTTCTTACAAATTTACAAAGGGTCAGAAGATTGGAATTTTTGGTGATAACGGCTCTGGAAAATCAACCTTCTTGAATATTGTAAGCGGAAAACTCCAGCCTGATTCAGGAGAAATTGAAACTGGGCTTAACACCAAATTCGGTTATTACACCCAGAATCCTGTTTTTAAAGATACATCACTAACTGTTCTGGAATACATAAAAGAAACTGCAGAACACATGAAATTAAATGCGGGTGGAAATGAAGTGTCTGCTTCAAAATTCCTGGAAGAATTTGGTTTTGAAGGAAAAATCCAGCACTCACCTGTTTCAACTCTGAGCGGTGGAGAAAGAAAAAGACTTTTTCTGGTTAGACTTCTGCTTGAAAATCCAAACTTCTTAATTCTGGATGAACCTACAAACGATTTTGATATTTTTACAATGAACATCCTTGAACAGTTTCTTATGTCCTACGAAGGATGTCTCTTACTTGTAAGTCATGACCGCTACTTTATGGATAAAACTGTTGACAGTCTCTTTATTCTTGAAGAAGACGGTAACATAAGCGGATTTGTCGGAAAATGCAGCGAATACATTGAACTTAGAGAAGAAATGCGTAAAGAGGCTGAAAAAGAAAAAAAAGACAGAAAAGCAGAAAAAACATCTGATGGTGAAAAAACTGCAGAACAGAATTCTAATCAGCCTAAAAAAGCAAAACTTTCTTTTAAGGAACAGAAAGAATTTGAAACTCTGGATGCTGAAATCCCGGCTCTTGAAGCGGAACAAAAAGAACTGGAACCAAAAATGGCATCTTCCGACTTTGCAGTAGTCCAGAAAGCTTCTGAACGCTACAAAGAAATTGAAAAACTGCTGGAAGAAAAATATCCAAGATGGGAAGAACTGGCAGAAAGAGCCTGATTATCCCCCAGTTTTTTCTTAATTTTCCCGGATGGCCTGTTTTACATCATCAAGTGTAAATTCTGAACGCTCTGCCTGACTTGCAAGAAGGGCTGCACGGTTCAGGACACTTTCAATTTTTGCACAGGAGAACCCGTCAAACATTTTTACAAGCAGGGAAGGAGTGCATTCCGCGGCTGGATTTTTGCCTTTGGTGTACATTTCTACCAGAGCGCGGCGAGCGGCTTCATCTGGATATGGGACAGTCAGTTTGGCATCAAAACGGCCTGGACGAATAAGGGCTGGATCGAGGGCTTTAATTGAGTTTGTTGCAGCAATTACCAGAACTCCCTTAGAAGCTTCAAAACCGTCCAGTTCGTTCAGAAGGGCTGTGACAATTCTGGTATTTTCTGTTTCCAGGGCAGAACCTGTGTAATTTCGGGTCGTACCAATTCCATCAAACTCATCAATAAAAACAATACATGGAGCCTTTCGTCTGGCCTTTTTAAAAAGAAGTTTTACCTTCATTGGACCAATTGCCATGAACATACTTTCAAAATCGGTGGCTTTTGCGGGAATAAAATTAATTTTGGCCTCCCCTGCCAGAGCTTTTGCAAATAAAGTTTTTCCGTTTCCAGGTGCACCTTCCAGAAGAATCCCCTTTGGCATACGAATTCCTTTTTTTGCATATTCAGAAGGATTTTTCATAATGCGGACAATCTGTTCCATATCCTTCTTTAACTTTTCCATGCCTACAATATCATCAAAATGGACTCCGGTTTTATGCATAACCTTAAAGGAATTAGGACCAATAAACTTACGGAATACAAAGAAAATTACACCAATAAAAAAGGCGTAAAAAATCAAGTCAAAAATCAGAGAAATGATTTGTCCACCATCTTTTTCAATTTTTACTTCAACCCCGCCCCGCAAAAGTTCTTCCTTAAGGCTTGGAGAATCTGGATTCTGTGTTTTAAATTTCTGCTTTCCATCAATCTTCAATGTAAAAAGCAGAGAATCGCCTGAAAAAGTTACAGATTCAAGTTTCTGCTCCTGAAAATACTGATAAAAATCGGAGTAAGAAACCTGGGTGGTGGAAGATTTTACATAATCAAAAACAAAATAAGCTGCTGCAGCAAAGAGAATAAAAGCTGATATGATAAAAAGTGTTTTTCTGTTTCGCATGAGTTAAATATAAAAAGAAAAAGATTTAAGGGTCAAGTTGCCTAGTCTTGCACAAAAGCGTAAAAAAGAGCATTATTTTCCATTATGTTCAAACCAGAGTTATTAAACACAATCAAAACCTACGATGCAAAAACTTTTATTTCAGATTTAATCGCAGGTGTTATTGTAGGTATTGTGGCACTTCCACTTGCCATTGCCTTTGCTATTGCTTCCGGAGTAAATCCAGCTGCCGGAATTTTTACTGCCATTATTGCAGGATTCTGTATTTCAGCTTTTGGTGGAAGCCGTGTTCAGATTGGAGGCCCAACAGGAGCTTTCGCAGTAATTGTATATGGAGTTGTTGCCCAGTACGGTCTTTCTGGACTTGCTACCGCAACCCTTATGGCAGGCGTTCTTTTGATTCTGCTTGGGGTTTTCAAAATGGGCGGTCTTGTAAAGTTCATTCCATACACCATCGTCACAGGCTTTACAGCAGGAATTGCAGTTACAATCGCTGCCGGACAAATTGGTGACTTCTTTGGACTTTCTCCAGACTTTTCAAGTCCAATGGTAATTTTGGGTGAAGAATATTCAAAAATGCCTGGTGACTTCCTGCCAAAAATGATTGTTTACATCAAATCGGCATCAAGCATCAATCTTTACTCTTTCATTCTTGCAGCAGTATGTCTTGCATTTATCTTTATCTGGTCTAAGTTTATCAAGAAAATTCCAGGAAGTTTTGTTGTTATCATTCTTGCAACTGTTGTAAGCATCATCCTTGAAAAAACTGCAGGACTCAAAACTGATACAATCGGAACTTTTGCAAATGGTCAGGTTCATTACGTTATCCCTCATACACTTCCAAAACCACAGCTTCCTGACTTCAGTATAAAAACCATCACAACCCTTTTCCCAACTGCAATTTCAATCGCCGTACTTGCCGCAATTGAATCTTTACTTTCAGCAGTTGTTGCAGACGGTATGATTGGTTCAAAACATGATTCCAACACAGAACTTATTGCTCAGGGTATTGCAAATATTGCTTCTCCAGTTTTTGGAGGAATTCCAGCTACAGGAGCAATTGCCAGAACTGCAACAAACATTAAAAATGGTGGAAAAACTCCAGTTGCAGGAATTACACATGCTGTCACCCTTCTTCTGATTCTTCTTTTTGCAGGAAAATATGCCGCTTACATTCCAATGGCAGCTCTTTCTGCAGTTTTAATCAATGTAGCCTGGAATATGGCCGGTTTTCCTGCTATCAGAGCTCTTCTTAAAGGACAAAAATCAGATATCTGTGTATTCCTGGTTACTTTCCTGATTACTGTATTTGTTGATTTGACTGTTGCAATTGAAGTTGGACTTGGTTTTGCAGCTTTCTTCTTTATTAAAAAGATGATTGATTTGTCAGAAGTTCAGAATCCAAGAGAAACAGTTACAGCTGGTATTCATACAGATCAGCCTGCAGAAAATCTTGATATTCCTCAGAACACTCTGGTTTATGAAATTGAAGGTCCTATGTTCTTTGGAACTGTAAGAAAGTTTGAACTGGCTACAGAAAGAGCAGAAGCCAACTGTAAAGTTCTGGTTCTCCGCATGCGCAACACAATCTACCTGGACGCTGGTGGAATTCGGGCACTTGAACAGGCAAAAGCAGCCTGCGACCGCAAAAATATTACAATTGTTATTTCAGGAATTCATTCACAGCCTTACCTTCTTCTTGAAAAAACTGGAATGGCGGATAAGCTTGGACGCGAAAATATTTTTGATAACATTAATGCGGCACTGGATCGTGCGCGGGAAATCGTAAAATAATTCTACTTCTGAATTATAAAGTCAAAAGGGGCATTCACCATTAAAAAATATAACACTTCCGCTAACGCGCCCCGAAAAGTGCTATTGAACTTTTTTTTGTGTAGAAAGTTTTAAATTTTGCTTCGCAAAATCTTAAAACTTTCTTCTTTGTCTTCGACAAAAAAGATTCAGCGCACTTTTGTGCCGCTTTCGCTCACGTGCTATAAATTTTCACAAACTTCACCAACGTATCTTTATAATTCAAATTTAGTTCTCACTTTTTTTACATTTCGCTCGCATGTTCTAAAAATAAAAAATCTACCACATTAACTTTCTAACTGACACTCCCCCTCCAATCTGTTACAATGTCTGCATGGAATCAGATAATAAAACAGTTTACATTCTTGACAGTTATGGATTAATTTTCCGCTGCTATTTTGCTTTTATAAACAGACCTCTCACCAATTCTAAAGGGGAAAATATTTCTGCCCTTTTTGGTTTCTTCCGAAATCTTCATTTTATTTTCCAGCATTATAAACCGGGCTATCTGATAGCCGCTATGGATTCTAAAACTAAAACTTTCCGCCATGAAATGTACCCTGAGTACAAGGCTACCCGAAATAAAACTCCTGAAGACCTGCTCGCTCAAATTCCATGGATTTGTGATATTTTGACTAGTCTTGGAGTTCCAGTTCTCCAGTGCGACGGATACGAAGCTGACGACATAATTGCAACTGTTGCAAAAAAATGTGAAAAAGAAGGCAGACAGTGCCGCATTCTTTCTGGCGATAAAGACCTTATGCAGCTGGTGAACGAAACTACTCAAATCCTCAAACCAGAATCAGGAGCCAGCACCTGGAAAATTACAGGCATCGATGGTGTAAAAATGGAATGGGGAGTTGAACCTGCCCAGCTTCTGGATCTTCTGGCACTTTACGGAGATACTGCCGACAACATTCCGGGGGTAACAGGCATTGGTGTAAAAACTGCCGCAAAACTTCTGAGTGACTATAAAAATCTGGATGGGATTTATGCAAATATCGATCAAATCAAAGGGGCTATGCAGAAAAAACTCATCGATGGAAAAGATAATGCCTACTTCAGCCAGAAACTCGTTCGCCTTTGTGAAGAAGTTCCATGCGACCAGATAGATAAAGCCATCAATTCCGACCAGTACCAGTACAATTTTTCAGCTGCAGCAGAACTTCTTAAAGGTCACGAAGCCTTTGCCGTTGCAAAATCTTACGCTGAGTTAGGATTAGGAACATCTATCAAGGCAAAAAATGATTCACCAGAAGAGTCCCTTAACGCCCCAGAATTACTCCAGACAAAAGAAAACGATACATCATCTTACAAAGCAATCACAAAACTTGAAGAACTTAAATCTTATATTGACCAGGCAATTTCGGCAGGTCTTGTTGCTTATGACTCAGAAACAGACAGTCTTGATACACTAAATGCAAAAATCATAGGATTCAGTCTCTGTTTTGAAAAAGGCAAAGCTGTTTATGTTCCAATCCAGCAGGATTCAGACGACCTCTTTAATCAGACTGATTATATAAACCTTAAGGATGCCTTAAACGAAATCACAAGACTTTTCACCAGCAGCGGTGTAAAAATCATCATGCATAATGCAAAATTCGATTTGAAGGTCCTTCTTTCACAAATCAAAAAAATCAACAATGCAGAAAATTATGACTTTTCTCTATTAGATATCAAACTTTACGACACAATGATTCTGGCCTGGCTGATAAATCCTGAACACACCGGCAAAAACAGTTACAGCCTTGAATACCTTGGAGAAACTATACTCGGACTAAAAGGAATTGAATTTTCAGATATAGTCCAAAAAAATCAGACTTTTGCAGAGGTTCCTTTAGAAAAAGCCTATAAATACGCCGCAGAAGATGCAGATTTCACCTTCCAGCTTTATAGAAAACTTGAAGAAAGCAGCAAAAATTCTGATAACACACATCAGGAAGAACTTTATCAGCTGGAAATGCAGATTTTACCAATTCTTACTCAAATGGAATTAAACGGCATCCACCTGGACACTCAAAACTTAAAGAATTACAACCTTGAACTTTCGGAAGGAATTGCTGAAGCTGAAAAAAATATCTACAAAGAAGTTGGTCATGAATTCAATATTGCCTCTCCAAAACAGTTACAGACTGTCCTTTTTGAAGAAAGAGGCCTGAAACCCGGCAAAAAAACAAAAACCGGCTATTCAACAGACACTTCAGTCCTTGAAGAACTTGCATATCTGGATCCAGTTCCAAAAATGATTCTGGAATATCGTGAAATGGCAAAACTTCAGTCAACTTATGTAGAAACTCTGCCAAAACTTACAGACCAGCAGGAAAGAATTCACACAGATTTTGTACAGACAGGAACTGCAACCGGAAGACTTTCCTGCCGCGAACCAAACCTGCAGAATATTCCGGTAAGATCGGAAGCTGGTAGAAAAATCCGTGGTGCTTTTACAGCCCCTGAAGGAAAAGTTCTTATTTCTGCAGATTATTCTCAGATTGAACTGGTCGTTCTGGCTCATCTTTCAAAAGATGCAAATATGTGCAAAGCCTTTACAGACGGAACTGATGTTCACAAAGCAACAGCAGCCCTGATTTATGGTGTAAATGCAGATCAGGTCAGCCCGGATATGAGACGTATCGCAAAAACAATCAACTTTGGTGTAATTTACGGTATGTCAGCCTTTAGTCTTGCAAAAGATTTAGGAATTTCCAGAACTCAGGCTCAGAATTTTATTGATATGTATTTCCGCACTTATAATTCAGTAAGTAATTTTATGACTGGAGTTATTTCAAAAGCTGAAGAAAAAGGATATGCAGAAACAATTCTTGGAAGACGACGTCCTATTCTTAATATAAACAGCAAAAACAAGGTGGAAAAATCAGCAGCAGAAAGAGTTGCAAAAAACACTCCAATTCAGGGTTCCGCTGCAGATATTGTAAAAAAAGCAATGATTTCTGTAGCTCAGGAATTAAAGGCTAAAAAAAGCCCCGCAAAACTTCTTTTACAGGTACATGATGAATTAATTTTCGAATGTCCTGACAATCAGGAAATCATCAATCAGACTATAGACCTTATTCGTGACAAAATGGAAAATGCCGTAAAACTTGATGTTCCATTAAGAGTAAGCATTGAATATGGCAAAAACTGGGGACAATTCCACTAATGAAAGAAGTAAATGCCGTTGTAGGAAAAATGGCTTCGGGAAAAAACTATATCTGTTCTCAATTCGAAAAGGAAGGCTGGCATTCTATTGATGCTGATCTTCTGGTTCACAAGGCCATTGAAGAAGCAAAAGATACTATTCTCCAGACTTTCAGTCCTTACGCCCGGAAAGCCGGAATTTCAATCACAAAGCAGGATGGCACAATAGACCGCAGAAATCTTGGAGTTATTCTTTTTGCTAATCCAGAATTAATGGCAAAGCAGGAAGCAATAGTTTATCCTGTCATCACAAAAATGCTGGAAGACTTTATTGAAAAAAATGATAAAGTTATAATAAATGCAACAGTTCTCTATAAAACTCCAGCACTTCTGGAAAAATGTCAGAAAATCTACTATATCAAAGCAGGCTTTTTCACAAGACTTTTCCGGGCAAAAAAAAGAGACTCCCTGCCTTTGCGTCAGATTTTAAAAAGATTTTACAGTCAGAGAAAACTTTTTTCAGAATACAAAAAAACAGGCCTTCCTATAGAAATTATAAAAAACTAGGCGGAAAGATGCATACAGAAAAAAAAATACTAAAGGATTTTTTTCAGATTCCGATATTTTGAATAAGGTGGCCGGTAAAAATCAGCTTTTACTGGTGCAAAGAGGAATATTTATGGAACAGAAAAAAACTTTATGGATAATCGCCGCTGTAGGCGCTTTCTTACTGGTTGTACTGGCTGGGGCTGCAATTATGTGCCCACCACAGAAAACTATCAGTCCAACAATCGCAAGTGTTTCTCCTGTTGATAAAGGAATTAAAAACAACAAGGCCGGATGGACAAATACTCATGTAGAAGAACTTGAATCTATCAGTCTTCCACAGGACATTCAGCCAAAACAGAATGATCTTATTGTTCTTGCAGACAATGCTACTGTTTACGACATGGGTAAATCTGAAAATGCAGCAGAAACAACAATAGACTTAAACAGCCTCAAAAAAGAAATCATTGCTGAAACTCAACCACAGAATATAAACATTACAGTTAATGTTCCTGATACAAATCTTTCTACTCCAGTTGTAGAAAAAACTCCTGCTCCTGTAAAAGCAAAAACAGAAGCAAGTCCTGCAAAAACTGTTACTGAAGTAAAGAAAGTAAACAAAGCAAATACAAAGACAAATATCACTACAAATGTTGTAAAAACTGCTCCAAAAACTGAAAGCGTAAAAACTCAGTTCTGGGTACAGGTTGCAGCATACGGAAATAAAAAAGGTGCAGAAGGTGCCCGTTCAATTCTGGACGAAAACAAAATCCCTTCAGATATCTTCACTTTCAAAGATAACAAAGGCAAACTTTTCTACCGCGTAAGAGTTGGTCCTTATACTACAAAAGGTGAAGCTGAATACTGGCGTTCTAAGATTATTCAGATTTATGAATTTTCTTCTGCAGAAAGTTACATAACAAGCACAACAAACTAGTAATTAAAAAAAAGAAAAATACTCCTTTTTGATTTCATACGTCGAGTCAAGGCACGCTCACGCTTAAAGTCTTGACTTCGCCGTTTTGAGGGTTTTGTAATAAACCCTCAATGAGAGGAAAAGTTGCTACCTTAAACTTTTCCTCTTTTTTTTATTTTTTTTTCTTTTACATTTCCTCTTTTAACATATCAAGGCAATAACTATTATGTGAAGAAATTCTTTATTCTGATATTGCCACTTCTTATTTTCGCTGGCAGTAGTCCTGTGTACGCAAAAATAAATCCCTCCCTCACCCTTTATGCTGATAATGACAGCATTCAGTCCATCAATTTTAAATTCCTTCTGGGGCAGTTTAAGTTTTGCCACCAGGAAGAAAAAACAGCTCTTGGCCTTTCAGCCTTTTCTACCCCAATTGCGAAAAATATTTCTTTCACCATGCAATATGGAAACCTGAGCTGTGGTGGAGCTTTATCTAAACTGAACAATCCTTTATTAAGCACATCCACTTCCGCTTTTTCATCAGGCTATTCAAAACCTGCGGCAATTACTTCCTACCTGCCGGGAAACACTTCTTTTTCAAATCCTTTCCGATTTTTCCTGCAGTTTGGAAATACTTTCAATAAAAAAGCCTGGATTAAGTGGACATCAAACTATCTTTACAGTCCCGAAGAAGATAAAAATGCCTTTTCTTTGTATTTAAATAAAAACCTCTTTCAAAATAAAATAAAACTTTCAGGACAATACACCTTTGGATTTTTCCCTTATGCCGAAAATAAAATTTCTTCCTGGTTCACAGATGAACTTTATTATCATGATGGAACTCATTTCTCCTCGATGTATCAAATCTCTCTGGATTCTAAAAACTTCTACACCAGTTTTCTTCAGGGAATATATGAAACTCCTTTTGGAAACTTCAGTCATATTTTCAGAACGGACAATAAAATCAACACAAAAAACTTCACCTTTATTTTTTCTGCCCTATACAACCCAAACTTCAAGGAAAACACAATAATCACCTCTTCCGATAAAACTCTGGCAAACTGTTTTCAAAGCCGTTTTTCCCTGAATTACAAGTACCGGACTGGTAATAAAAGTCCTGTTTTTGTAAAAAATGGACTTGCCGCCTATCTTAATTTAAACTTACAGGATACAGAACATAATTTTAAACTATGCCTTGGAAGTCAGATTACAAACAGCCTTACATCCATCACTTTTCAGTCATATATGAACGGGAAAATTGAAAGCAGTAACCCCTACTCTCCGGAAGTTTTATTTGAAAGTGCGAACCTGAAAGTGCAGAACAACTGGTATTTTGCAGATTTCACCCCAGGCCTTTCTGCAAGTGTAAGTTTTAACCCTTCGTCCGCTTATGATTCCCTTACCATTACTTCAAGATATTCTGTAAGCTTGATGTATATAAAACAGGCAAAAATAAAAGGGTCTGCAAGTCTTTCCCTGACAAATAAAGATGGAATCTACACTTCCAGAAAACTTACCTGTTCCATAAACAGTACTTTTAACATAAAAAAACTAACTGTCATCCTGAAACTTACTGCTAATATGAACTTAAACTGAAGTTTTTCTATCTTTGACCAGTCCGCTAGTTGAATAGAAACTGAAATTTTATTAAAATGTACAACATTCTAATATTATAATTTTGCGAATATTTTATTTTAAAGAGGTATTAATATGGCATGGGATATTTCAAAAGTAAGAAATATCGGTATCAGTGCTCACATTGACTCAGGAAAGACTACAACTTCAGAACGTATCTTGTTCTACTGTAACAAGATTCACGCTATCCATGAAGTTCGTGGTAAAGACGGTGTTGGTGCTGTTATGGACAACATGGAACTGGAACGTGAACGTGGTATCACAATTCAGTCTGCAGCTACTCAGGTTCAGTGGAAAGACTACACTATCAACCTTATCGACACTCCAGGTCACGTAGACTTCACAGTTGAAGTAGAACGTTCTCTGCGCGTACTTGATGGTGCTATCATGATTCTTTGTGCAGTAGCTGGTGTTCAGTCACAGTCAATTACAGTAGACCGTCAGCTTAAACGCTACCATGTACCTCGTGTTGCATTTGTTAATAAGTGTGACCGTCAGGGTGCTAATCCACTCCGTGTACGCTTGCAGCTCCGTGAAAAACTTGGTTTGAATGCATACATGATGGAACTTCCGATCGGTTTGGAAGACAAACTCGAAGGTGTTGTTGACTTAGTTGGTATGAAAGCTATCTACTTCGACGGACCAAACGGTGAAGATCTCCGCATTGCTGAAATTCCAGCAAACATGAAAGATGATGCTGAAAAGTATCGTGAAGAACTTTTGGATGCAGCTTCTATGTTCGATGATTCTTTGATGGAAGAAATCATGGAAAAAGGATATGATGGAGTTGCTGAAGATAAAGTAATCGCAGCTATCCGTAAGGGTACTCTTGCAGAACAGTTTGTAGGTGTATTCTGTGGTTCTGCACACGTAAACAAAGGTATCCAGCCATTGCTCGATGCTGTAGTTCGTTACTTGCCAGCTCCAAACGAAGTAAGAAACGTTGCTCTTGACTTGGACAACAACGAAGCTGAAGTTGAACTTGAATCAGTTGATAACAAACCTTGTGTTG
>CAMPAL010000040.1 GCA_946631855.1 uncultured Treponema sp.
TCTGTAGATATGACTGATTCAAGTGCAGGAAACTTTGCCGTATATGCTACAAAAGTCGGCGTTTCTGCCCTGCCCTTCCTTTTTTCCACCTTCGAAGATGCCTGGACTTTTATGGACAGCGACTTAATCTCCCAGGTAAATAAAAATCTTGAAGATTTTGGAATTATTGTACTTTCACATTATGACAATGGTTTCAGATGTGTAACAACAACAAACAGACCTGTAAATAAAGTTGAAGATATGAAAGGTCTGAATATCCGTACACCGCCTAACCAGATTGTTATGGAAACAATGCTTTCTCTTGGGGCTAATCCAAAACCTTACGCTTTCAATGAACTTAAAAAAGCCTTAAAAGATGGAATTTTCGACTCTCAGGAAAATCCAATTCCTGTAATTTACAACAGCAAACTTTACGAAGAACAGAAATATCTTGCAATTACAAATCATTCTTATGATGCAATGCCTCTTGCAATTCGTAAAGAACTGTGGAATTCCTTTTCTCCTGCAGACAAAGAAATTATTCTGGCAGCCGCAAAAAAGGCCCAGATGCTGGACAGAGAACTTGTAAAAAAACAGACCGAAGATTATGTAGATAAACTGAAAGAAAATGGCATGATTATTACACATCCCGACCTGAATCAGTTTAAAAATGCAACAGAATCTGTAATGCAGGTTTTCTCAGATATTTACGGAAAGGATCTTTTAGACAAATTACCAAAATAATTTAAATTACTTAAAGAATTATTCTCTATATATTATGATTTATATGTTATAATTCTAGTATGTCTAATAAAGATTCTATTCAAAAGTGCACAGGTCTGGTAGTTCCACTTGGAGCCCTTTATTCAAAAGAAAATCCCGTTATTGGAGAATTCCCTGATTTAAAAATCTTTTCTGATTTTTGTAAAGAATGCGGAATTTCTATAATCCAGCTTCTTCCTGTAAATGATACAGGCACTCAAAGTTCTCCATACAGCGGGCTTTCCGCCTTTGCACTTCACCCTATATATATAAGAATCAAGTCTATTTCAGGCTTTGATGAACTCTACAAATCTAATCCTCAGTTTGCAAAAAATTATGATAACTTCATAAACAATAATAATTATACAAACCGTTACGATTACGACAGTATTTTAAATTCAAAAATCAAACTCCTGAAAGAATTGTACGAAACAACAGAAGCAGGAAAATCAGGAAAGGCTGATGAAGCTTTAGCAAAATGGATAAAATCCAACAGCTGGGTAAAAACCTATGCCGTTTATAAAGACCTCAAATGGAATTACATGCAGGCTTCCTGGAAAAGCTGGATTGAAACAGACCAGTATAAAACAGATGCTGAAATAAATGCCCTCTGGAATACAATGGCTTTCAAAAAAGAACATTTGTTCTATGCCTGGCTCCAGATGATTGCAGACCAACAGTTCTCAGATGCTGTTGCCTACGTAAAAAAGAATAAAATTTTGATAAAAGGCGATATGCCAATCTTAATGAACGAAGATTCCTGCGATGCCTGGGCTTATCCTGAATTCTTTAATCAGAATCTCAGAGCAGGTTCTCCAGCAGATGGTGAAAATCCAGAAGGACAAAACTGGGGCTTCCCAACCTATAACTGGAAAAACCTTAAAGAAAACGACTACAGCTGGTGGAAGGAACGTCTAAAACAGGCTTCCCGATATTATGATGCCTACCGTCTTGATCACATTCTGGGCTTTTTCAGAATTTGGGCAATTCCATCTCTGGATTTAAGTGCTCTTACTGGTCATACAGAACCTTATGCAGCAATCAAAAAAGATAAATTATATGAAATTGGCCTTGATGATGACCGTATCCGCTGGCTCAGTCAGCCTCATATTCCAACCAGTGTGATTGAAGACATTACATGGAATCATGATGCAGCCCACCAGATACTGGCTACTTTCTGTAATCAGATTAAGGGTGAAGAATTATGGCTTTTTGATCCTTCAATCAAGGGTTCCAAAATCATTCTTGATGCAGATATTTCTGAACTCTGTCATCCAGATGCTGTAGATCGCGTTAAAAAAATCCTGATTGATTACTGGGCAAACAGAACTTTGATAGAAATTACAAAAAATAATTTCGTTCCTGTATGGACTTATTCCCGTTCAACTTCCTGGCAGTCATTAAACCAGCAGGAAAAAAAGTCTCTGGAAGAATTATTTGCTGAACTTGATAAAAAGAATGAAAAACTCTGGCGCAAACAGGCCGATGAAATCTTTTCTGCACTTACAGAATCTGTAAAAATGATTCCTTGTGGAGAAGACCTGGGGGTAAATATTCAGTGTGTTCCAGATGTCATGAAAAAACACAACATTCTGGGCTTACGTGTAATTCGCTGGTGCAGAAACTGGAGCGAAGGTGGACAGCCTTTCATTCCATTTAAGAATTATCCGGCTTTATCTGTAACAACCAGTTCTGTTCATGACTCTTCTACAATCAGACAATGGTGGCACGATGAAAAAACTTCTGTTGAAGCTTTTGTCCGTGCAAATCCAAAATTCTTCAGCATTGATGCAAGTCCTGAAAAGGATGCAAGTACTTTTGAACTGGCAGTAAGTACAATCACCTCGGGCGAATTTACTCCTGCCATAGCAGAAGCAATTCTTAAGGCAGCAGCAACTTCAAACAGTCTCTGGGACATCTGTCCGCTTCAGGACTATCTGTATTTAAGCAAAAAATACTGGCTGGAAGATGCTTCTGATGAAAGAATTAACATTCCTGGAACTGTAACAAGTTTTAACTGGACTTACAGACTTCCAGCTTCTATTGAAGAACTGATTGAAGATAAAGATTTGATAAACAAAATTAAAAATATTACTAAACGGAACTAGTAAAAAAATTAGTCCGGGAGATTAAAAATTATGTATATTTCCTATAATGAATTTCATATATCAAAGAAAATTCGAGATCTTTGTAATTTTAATAAAGGACTTTTTGCATCATCTGGAAATGTTGTTTTTGCAAATATGAAAAATGTCCGCGAGTTTCAACTGCTCATAAACAATGTATTTGAAAGCCGTGGTCAGGAAGATAAAAAACTTTCAGCAGGGCAACTGAACGCAATGGGTTTGATTGACGAAATCCTCCATTACGTTTGCATGCTTTACCGCCGCGATAAAAATCCAGATTTTATGAAAAATCTCTTATCGGAACTGAACAAAGAGTACTCAAAAGAGGAAATAGACAAACTTCTTCTGGATTTTATGAAAGAATTCCCACCTGTAGAAGTTTACCAGGAAAAATGTTCCGCTTTGGAATATCTCGAAAGAGATGCCTTAGATCCTGGAACAAACACAATGCGAAGTAACCGAGAACAGACTTTAGAAGAGCTGATTTTACTTCATCTTGCAAATGAAAATCCTGCTTTCCAGCCTTTTATGATTATGTTCAGCGACCAGGAAGTAGCAAAAAATAAACTTTATTCAAAAACCTGGGCACTTATTCAGAAATTTGCAAAAGATTCACCAGTTTTTGGTCCTTTTGACCATGATCTTATAACTCTTCTTAGAGAACCAGTTGCTTTTGCTCCTGACAGTCTTAGAGGCCAGCTGGAATATCTTCAGAAATACTGGGCAGACTTCCTTGGTGAATGGCTCAGAAGAATTCTTCAGGGAATGGATACAATCTCCGAAGAAGAAAAGGCAGCCTGGCATGGTTTTGGCGGTGGTGATTTGCCTGACATGGTTCCATATTCTTTTGAAAACCTTATGAACGAATATGAACGCTTCTCCGCAGACTCAGAGTGGATGCCAAATGTAATTTTGATGGCAAAAACCGTTCTGGTTTGGCTGGATCAGCTTACAAAAGAATACGGTTATCCTATAAATCGTCTGGATCAGATTCCTGACAGAGAACTGGATAAACTTCGTGATGAAGGATTCACCGGCCTCTGGCTCATCGGTCTTTGGGAACGTTCAAAGGCTTCAAAAAGAATCAAACAGCTTTGTGGAAATCCAGAGGCTGCAGCATCAGCTTATTCTCTTTATGATTACAATATTGCCCAGAACATTGGTGGATGGGACGCTCTATCTAACCTAAGACAAAGACTCTGGCAAAGAGGAATCCGACTTGCTTCTGACATGGTTCCAAACCACACAGGAATGGACGGCGACTGGGTTATGAATCACCCTGACTATTTTATTCAGAGACGAGACAATCCTTCTCCATCATACACCTTCAACGGCGAAAACCTTTCTCAGGACGGCAGAACTTCTGTTTACCTGGAAGACCATTACTACTCAAAAAATGACTGTGCAGTAGTTTTCAAACGTGTGGATAATCAGACTGGAGATGTACGCTACATCTACCACGGAAACGACGGAACAGGTTTGCCATGGAATGATACTGCTCAGATTGACTTTTTAAATCCTCAGGCCCGTGAAGCTGTAATTCAGGAAATTCTCCACGTTGCCCAGAACTTCCCTATCATCCGTTTTGATGCGGCAATGGTTCTGGCAAAAAAATCAATCCGCCGACTTTGGTATCCGGAACCAGGACATGGAGGAGACATCTACACCCGTTCAGAATATTCACTCACAACCGGGCAATTCAACGACGCAATTCCAAATGAATTCTGGCGTGAAGTAGTTGATCGTGTAGCAAAAGAATGTCCGGATACCCTGCTTTTGGCAGAAGCTTTCTGGATGATGGAAGGTTACTTTGTCCGCACTCTTGGTATGCATCGTGTTTACAATTCGGCTTTCATGAACATGCTCAAAAAGGAAGAAAATCAGAAATACCGCGATACAATCAAAAATACAATCACCTTTGATCCTCAGGTTCTTAAACGTTATGTAAACTTTATGAACAACCCTGATGAAGAAACTGCCATTGCCCAGTTTGGTGATGGAGACAAGTACTTTGGTGTTTGTACACTTATGGTTACAATGCCAGGTCTCCCAATGTTTGGTCATGGTCAGATTGAAGGTTTTACAGAAAAGTACGGAATGGAATATACAAAGGCTTACAAAGACGAAAAACCAAGCGGATATCTGGTTGACCGCCACTGGCACGATATTTTCCCATTAATGAAAAAACGCTATCTCTTCTCTGGAGTTGATAACTTCCTTCTTTATGATTTATGGGAAGACGGTCACGTAAACGAAAACGTATTTGCCTATTCAAATGGTGCAGGAGACGAAAGAACTCTTGTTTTCTACAACAATAAATATGACCAGGCACACGGATGGATAAAACAGTCTGACCCTTATGCAGTTCACACAGGAAATGGTGAAGAAACAAAACTGATTTCCCGTTCTATTTCAGAAGGACTCAACCTTACTGGCGAAGATGATAAATTCTGTATTTTCCAGGAACACAAAAGCCGCCTCTGGTACATCCGTAAGAGTAAGGAAATTTGTGAAAAAGGAATGTTCGTTATGCTAAATGGTTTTGAATACCAGGTTTATATGAACATTCACCAGGTTACAGATTTTGCTGACCACCGCTATCAGATTCTCTGCGATTTTCTTGCAGGTAAAGGTTGCGAAGATATTGAATCTGCATGGCAGGATATTATCTACAAAGAGCTTTACACTTCTCTTGGAACTTTTGTTGAAAAAACTCTTATTCCACTTCTGGATGAATTTAAAGAGCCTGAAACAGAAGCAAAAACTAAGACCGCAAAGGCAAAACCTGCAGTTCACAAGGCAAACCTCAAGAAAATCAATGCAATACTTGAAGCATCTGAAGAAAGTGCCATTAACTTCTATACAATTGCAGAAGAATTTTCAAAGTCAGCAGATAAAAAGATTATTCTTTCAAGTCCAGAAAAACAATTTAAGTTATTCAAAGAAAGAATCAAAAAATGTGTAAGCATTCACAATGCTGCTGCTCCAAAAGTTCCTGCAGATTTACAGAAGGCTCTTGCAAAAACAAGTACTCCTGAAGCTTTTGCAAAACTCATCATTCAGTCTAAAAAAGAAATTGAAACTGCTCTGCTTATCTGGGCTCTTTGTGCAGAATACGCAGAAAACGGACAGGCAAGTTTCTGGAATTTTGGAAGAAAATTCAACGAATTCTTAAAATCAGATTTACGATTCCTTTTCCAGAAGACTCTTTTGCTGACTTCAATTGCAGATTCAAATAAGCTTCCTTCTAAACAGAAAGAAACTGCTTATGAAATATGCAAAACACTGGTGGAAGGACCATACTCATCTGCTTTAAGTGGAGCAAATACTTTTGATAACATAAGATGGTTTAACAAAGAGATTCTGGAAGAAAATCTCAACCTTACAATTCTTATGATGTCTTTAGCAGCTAAAACTACAAAAGTTGAAGAAGTATTTAAACTGTACAAGGTTCTTTGCTCTGCAAAACTCAAGGCAGCTTATAAATGCGAACTTTTGTTAAAAGCTTTTGCACCTCTTACAAAGAAAAGCACTGTAAAAGGTGGAGCGAAAACTAAAGCAAAAAGTGATACTAAAACTAACAGCAAAAAGAAAACTGTAAGTAAGAAAAAGACTACATCAAAGAAATAAACTACAAAGATTCAATGACCTTTCTTAAGTCCTCTGCGGATTTAAGCAAAGGTCTGTTTATTTCTACAGGTCTCATTGTCTTTTTAATATTTTCCGGCATTTCAGGAGCTTCACCCAAAACGTGACGGCAATACTCTGCATCAAGACAAGGATCATTGAAAGCTGTAAGAACCACAGAACAATCTTCATCTAAATCATATTCGCGGGCTTCTTTTATAGCAGCATAGGCATTTGCAGTTGAACGATCAGCAAAAAGTCCATACTTCATAAACAGTTCTTTAGCAGCCTTTTCACGCTGGCGTTCAGAAATATCAATAGGGAAAACAAAATTTCTCATCATCAACTCATTCTGTCCAAAGAAAGCTTCAAGTCTTTCAAGATTTGCAGGAAGAGTAGGATTTATTTCAGAACGATTATTTATATTCACCATTGAATCAAGAAGAACTGGATTTCCAGAAGGACTTCTTGCAAGAGCAGGTGTACTAGGAATTAAAAATCCGTTTACAGGAAGAGCAAAACGCCAGGAATAAAGTCCTGCAACCAGAGTTCCATAATTTCCTGCATCCATTGAGTAGTAAATATCTCCATCAACCTTATTTTTAATTTGTGCAAATGAATAAGGGAAAAAGAAAAGCTGACTCAAAAGACGGCATACATTTGTTGTATTTGCAACAGTAAGATTTTTAGCTTTTACAAACTCGCGGTCAGAGAAAACTTTTGAAATTGCAGCACGAATCTCAGCTTCTGTACCTTCCATTTCAATTGGATAAATATTTCCACCATTCCAGGTCAGACTTTCTTCATCAATTCCACGAATTACACCTTTTTTTGAAACCAAAACAGCCTTAATATTCTTTTTTCCTTTCAAAAGCTGATTCATAAGTGCACCAAGACTTCCATTTGAATAGTCCAGAATGATTGCACTTCCACCAGAAAGCTGAAGGGTATATTCAAGATAAGAAACCAGATAAGAAACACCATAATCACGGTGATAGCCTGTAAACCCATGATAAAGATCCATAAAAAACAGATTATCATCAAGCTGACTGACAACTGGAGAAACAGGGAATGCTTTTGTACTTATAGTCTCACAAATAATTGGTGAAAATTCTTCATGCATTAAGGCTGATGTTAAAGAGCCCGCTATAGATGTAAAAGAAGTATCTTCATCAATAAAATTAACCCAGCGACGTAAATCCTCGATTGATGAAGGAACAAAAACACCGCCATCCTCAGGGATACAGTCTCTAACTGCTTTAGAAAAAGGAACTGATAAGCTATTATTTCTTGTACTTGTAAACTCCATGGGGACACTTTAAAACAAATTAACAAAACAGGCAAGGAAAAAGCCAACCTTCTGCAATTTTATTAACTTTCAATACGAGTTCGTCAAGGCACGCTTCGCTCAAGGCCTTGACAAACTCGTTTTGAGGATTGAAAAATATTTTCAATCCTCAATACCAGGAATGTGTTTTTTTAATTTTTCCATAAAATCATCGCCGGTAACACCTTCGCGTAAACAGGCAAACATACAGTTATCACCAGCAACAGTACCAAGAACTTCATCCATATTTAAATTATCAAGAGCATTACAAACGGTATTTGCATGACCCGGGAATGTCTTAATTACAACAATATTTCCGCTAAAATCTATGCTGATATATCCACGAAGAAAATCCTGAACATATATAGCTTCGTTTTCCCCGTTTTCATCTTCTCCTGGCAGTGCATACATATAGCCTGATTTTCCATCAGGAACTTTTCCAACCTTAAGAAGTTTCAAATCACGACTTAAAGTTGCCTGAGTAACGTCATATCCTTCTTTTACCAGAAGATTCAATAAATCATCCTGACTCTCAATTGTGCTGTTTTTGATAAGAGTTTTGATTGTTTTTAATCGGGACTGTCGTTCTTTCATAAAATGCCTCAGAAAAAGTGTATAAATATACATAAAATATACATTTTTTATGCAAAAAATACAAGATAAACTCACCATCCGCCGTAAACACAAAAAAAAGGCTGCCAGTTCATTCCTGACAGCCTTCATCAATATCAGCTTAATGACAGTTTTATTTGATTAAAAGTCCTGCATAAGCCTTAAGAGCACCATCTGTATTTCCACTTAATACAGACTTTGCTAACTTTTTACCTAATTGTACTCCTTCCTGGTCGAAAGAGTTGATATTCCATACAAAGCCCTGGAACATTACCTTGTTTTCGTAGTGAGCAAGGAGAGCTCCCAAAGTCTTTGGACAAACCTGATCTGCATAAATCAAGCTTGAAGGACGATTTCCTGCGAATGATTTGTTTGGATCTGCATCTTTTTTACCACAAGCAAAAGCAACAATCTGAGCAGTAACGTTTGCACAAAGTTTTGTCTGGCTTGTAGAATCTTCAATTACAACATCATCACCTGTCTGATTCTGACGGAAAGCAATGAACTGTAATGGAACAATATCAGTTCCCTGATGCAAAAGCTGATAGAAAGAATGCTGTCCGTTTGTTCCTGGTTCACCAAAAATTACAGGACCTGTTACATAATCAATCTTTTCACCAAAGCGGTTTACAGATTTACCGTTTGATTCCATATCAAGCTGCTGGAGATGGGCTGGGAAACGAGACAAAGCCTGAGAATATGGAAGAATTGCAGTTGCAGGATAGCCCTGAACGTTTCTTTCATAAATGCCAATTAAAGCATCCATCAAAGCGGCATTTTTTGTAATATCTTTGTTCAAAGAAAGTTTATCTTCTTCTGCAGCACCGTCAAGGAAGTCCTGGAAAACTTTTGGACCAAATGCAAGAGAAAGGATTGCTCCACCTACTCCAGAAGTTGATGAATAACGACCACCAATATAATCATCCATATAGAAAGCAGCCATATAATCTGGGTTGTGTGCCAGTGGAGAAGTTTCAGAAGTAACTGCAATCATGTGTTTAGAAGCATCACAGCCGGCTTTTTTGATAAAGTCTTTTACAAAAGATTCATTTGTAAGAGTTTCCAAAGTTGTTCCAGATTTAGAAACGAGAATGAAGATTGTCTTTGAAATATCAAGTGATTTTACAACTGAAGAAGCATCGTCCGGGTCAACGTTAGAAATGAAGTGAGCTTCCATTTTGAAAGTATTGTTTTTCTTTGCCCAGTTTTCGAGTGCAAGGTACATAGCACGTGGACCAAGATCTGAACCACCAATACCAATCTGACAAACTGTAGTATATTTTTCACCCTTTTCGTTTACAATTTTTCCAGAGTGAACATCATTTGCAAATTCAGCAATACGTTTTACTTCGTTGATGTAGAAATCACGTTTGTTTACTCCATCAGCCATAACATCTTTTCCAAGCTGACCGCGTGTAAGCTGGTGAAGAACCATACGTTTTTCACCTGTATTAACAACAGAACCATTAAGCAAATCCTGATATTTTTCTACCAGCTGAGCTTCCTCTGCCAGATCAGCAAGGGTTTTCAAAACCTGTTCATTTACCTGTTTTGCAGCATAATTGTAAGTAAGATTTCCCCCCATAGGAATAGAATATTTTGCAATTCTATCAGCAGCAGTTGGAGCTGAAAGTTCATCAGCAACACTAACCATACCTTTAAGCGACATCAACTTCTTCCATGAAGAAAGAGTATCAGCATTTGCCCAATTAATCATATTTGACCTCTTTAATTTAAAATTAAACTAAATAGTAATTTATTACCATGTAGAGTGAATTATAGTGATTTTCCCCGATAGAGTAAACTTATTCTTTTTTTTCTAAATATACATAGAAGATTTTAATAAAAATAAAAGGTTTTCCACCTTGACAAGTTTCATAAGTGGAAATAAGATTAAATCTATGGACTTAAGAACAGTATTAACAACAGACACAGTTAACCTTCACTTGAAGGGAACTACAAAAGAAGAAATCGTAGATGAAATGCTTGAAGTTTTATATAAAGCAGGCAAAGTAACCGATAAGGCAGCCGCTCGCGAATGCGTATTAGACCGCGAACGTAAGATGTCAACAGGTATGAAACATGGAATCGCTATTCCTCATGGAAAAACAGATACAGTAAAAGATTTAGTTGCTTGTATTGGTATTTCAGATAATCCTGTTGATTTTGACTCTTTGGATCAGGAACCATGTCGTATTTTTATTATGACTTTGTCACCAGTTAATAAGACTGGTCCACATCTTCAGTTCTTGGCAGAAGTAAGTTTACTTTTCAAGAGCCCAGAAAAACGTCAGGAAATCCTTAATACACAGGATAAAGCTGAAGTTATTCGTATTTTGACTGAATAGTTCTATAATTATTAAGGAATACTTAGTTATAAAAACGGTGGTCTTTTGAAGAAAAACCACCGTTTCTTTTTTTTAAATAAATTAAAACGCGGAGAATAAAAATGAAATTAGATCCTGTTTTTACAGTAAAAAATAATAAATTATACAAAATTGCTGATAACAGCCCTGTTGATACAGACAGTCTTAAAAGAGTTGAAATTCCATGGACAACTGTAGAAATGGAAGAAGAATCCTACAATGAAGAATTTCTTGCCCTTCTTAGAGATCAACTGAAACATATGGAAGTTACAGGACAGTTTGCAATTCTGGTTCCTGTTGTTGATAAAGAATTAAACACTCCTGAGCAGGAGGAACTTTTTATAAATGCCTTTAATCACACTGCAAGACGGGTGAAGGACTGTGTAAGCGTTGCAGGATTTGAACTTCCTGCAGAACTTAAAAATCCTCAGGCTTTTATTGATACTCTTGCAATTAAACATGCTCAGTATGTATACTTCAGCAAACAGACAAACCTTGCATCTGACACAATTGTTAAGTATTAATTTCTAATCTTTGCGAAAAACCGCAAAGATTGCAAAAAATTCTAATTATTTTCATACAAATTCACAAATTTTCTCGAAAATTCACTTGCAACTTTATTCCATTTGTGACAATATCTTGTTCAATGTTATGGAGACAAAGTTAGGAGATTTAGTAATGCAGGGTCAAGCAAAGGTTAATTCGTTTGCGAACACATGTTTCTTTGCTACAACTTTGAGTGCTATTTTAATCGCTGCGATTTTACTTATTTATTTTTTATTACCAAATAAAGAACCGGAAATTGCAGTTCAGACAGCTCCTGTAACTATTGTTGATCTTTCGGAAGAAACAGAAGAAGAATTATCTGCTGCTTTCCAGGATTATTTAGCTGAAGTTTCATTAAACAAGCTTACAGCAAATTCTGATGACGGATTAACACTTTATCGCCAGACTTTATCAAGATCTGCAGTAGAATGGTTCTACTATCAGATTACGGGTGACAGAAATGTAACCCAGGCAATTATCACAGAAGCAGAAAAGAATGATATTCCTCTTTCTCTGGCTTTTGCACTTGCCCATACAGAAAGTAATTATAAAACAGATGCTACTAATAAAAATTCAAACACCACAATTGACCGTGGTCTTTTTCAGCTGAACAGTAATTCCTTTCCAGGTCTTACAGAAGCTGACTTCTTTGATCCTTTTGTTAGTGCAAAATATGGTATGTCACATTTGAAGTTCTGTTTGAACACAGCAGGAAATGAAGTTTCTGCCCTTGCAATGTATAACGCAGGAACAAGCCGTGTTCGTTCCAACAAGACTCCACAGTCTACTTTGAATTATGTTGGAAAAATAATGGACTACCAGAAAATGCTTGATCAACTGTTTAATGAACAGGTAGCTGTTTACTTCGAAAATCAGCTTACACCTGGCCTTGCAGTTGCTTATGCAAAATAATTAAATAGCCTCCTAATTTTGAGAGGGACCGGTTTTTTAGTTTTCCCGGTCCCTCTTTTTTTTGCCTAAAAAGTTTGGTTACTGTTATATTTTTAACAGTAATTGTAATTTTTAAGGAATTTTGCTAGTTTTTAAGTGAAATTCGGGTCTTTATCACCCCTAATCTAATTGAACATATTCTGGAGGAACTTATAATGAGTACAACAGTTTGCTTACCAGAAGCAACCAGAAAAAGAATGGTCCAGCTGCTTCAACTTCTGAAGGCATGGCCAGAAAAGAAAATCACTTCTGCACAAATCAGTAAGGCTACTGGCTGGAAGGATTCTTTAATTCGTCATGATTTCTGGCTACTTGGTAAGAATCTGGATGGAGTTTCCAACGGTTATTGTGTTCAAACTTTAACTTCTGTTCTGGAAGAAAAAATTTGCGATACAAGAACAAAGAACTGCTGCATTGTAGGACTGGGACGTCTTGGTGCGGCATTACTTGATCAGTCAATTTTTGATGGAAGCGGGTTCGAAATCAAAGTTGGTTTCGATTCAAACTTATACAGAGTTGAAATCCTGCGTTCATCATTTCCTCTTTACCCCGCAGATGATATGCCATGGGTGATAAAGCAGGAAAAAATTGAGTATGCAATTCTTTCAGTACCCGACAAGGATGCCCAGAAAATCTGTGACAGACTTGTAAAAACGGGAATTAAAGGAATAGTAAACCTTACAAGAGTTTTAATAAAAACTCCTCCATCAGTAAAAGTAGAAAATATTTCTATTATCAATGCATTAAACCTGGTCGTTAGAAAAGAGAGTTTCGACTAATACTATTTTAAGCGAGGAATAAAATGAGTCGTGTTTACAATTTCAGTGCAGGACCAAGCTGTCTGCCAGAAGAAGTTTTAAAAGAATGTGCCGCAGAAATGATGGATTACAATGGAACAGGTCAGTCTGTAATGGAAATGAGCCACCGTTCTAAGGCTTTTGAACCAATTATTCAGGATGCAGAAGCAATGGTTCGTAAATTGATGAAAGTTCCTGAAAACTATAAGGTATTGTTCCTTCAGGGTGGTGGATCCACACAGTTTGCAATGGTTGCAGAAAACCTTGGCATTCACACTGGAAAAGCTGCTTATATTGAAACTGGTGTATGGGCTAAAAAAGCTGCTGCCGAAGCAAAAAAACTCGGTGTTGAAGTTGATATCATCGCTTCATCAAAAGATAAGGGCTACTCTTATATTCCAAAAGTAGAAAAAATTGAAGGTGACTATGATTATGCTTACATCTGTTTCAACAACACAATCATGGGAACTCATTATGAATACATTCCTGACACAGGAAAAATCCCATTAGTTGCAGACATTTCTTCTTGTGTTCTTTCAGAAGAATTAGATGTTTCTAAGTTCGGACTTTTGTTTGCCGGTGCTCAGAAAAACCTTGCTCCAGCTGGTGTTACACTTGTAATTATCCGCGAAGATTTGATTCCAGAACCAGAAAACTGCCGTCCAGGAACTCCAACAATGCTCGCTTACAAGACTCATGCAGATAATGATTCTATGTACAATACACCACCTTGCTATACAATCTACGTTTTAGACAAGGTTCTTCACTGGATCGAAAAGAACGGTGGAGCAGCTGGAATGAACAAAAAGAATGTTGAAAAGGCAAATTACCTTTACGACTACCTTGATTCAAGCGATTTCTTCCGTGCAACAACAGAAAAAGGAAGCCGCTCTTTGATGAACATTCCATTCCTTACAAAATATTCAACTGGTGCAACTGACGAAGCATCTGTAGCAAAAGAAAAAGAAATCAACGACAAGTTCGTAAAAGAAGCCGCTGCAGCAGGCCTTGTAAACCTCAAAGGTCACCGTTTAGTTGGTGGTATGCGTGCTTCTATCTACAACGCTATGACTCTGGACGGAGTTAAGGCTCTCGTTGAGTTCATGAAGAAATTTGCAGAGGAAAATGCATAAATAATTATGAATGCATAATTAAGAATTATGAATTATGCATTCTGAATTGGAGTAAATTATGAGTTTCAAAATTCAAACATTAAATAAAATCGCTTCAATCGGTCTCAACCAGCTTGACCGTGATAATTATGAAATTGCTTCAGAAATCAATAATCCTGATGCAATCCTTGTTCGTTCTGCTGATATGCACGAAATGCAGCTTTCTGACAATGTAAAGGCTGTTGCACGTGCTGGAGCTGGAACTAACAATATCCCAATTCCAGAACTTACAGAAAAAGGTGTTGTTGTATTTAATACACCAGGTGCTAATGCAAACGCTGTAAAAGAACTTGTAATGCTTTCTCTTTTGCTTTCTAGCCGTCCTGTAATTGATGCTAACAAATGGGCAAATGCTCTGGCAGGAAAGGGTGACGAAATCCCAACTCTTGCAGAAAAAGGTAAGAGCCAGTTTGTTGGACCAGAATTAAACGGAAAAACTCTTGGTGTAATTGGACTTGGTGCAATTGGTGCTATGGTTGCTAACCTTGCCCTCCACTTTGGAATGGAAGTTTATGGATATGACCCATTCCTTTCTGTAAATGCTGCTTTAAAATTAAACAAAAATGTAAAAATTGCAGAAACTTTGGACAGCCTTTACGCAAAGAGTGACTACATCACAATTCATGTTCCACAGACAAATGATACAAAAGGTATGATTAATGCATCTTCTATTAAAAACATGAAAGATGGTGTAAGAATCATCAACATTGCTCGTGGTGGACTTGTAAATAATGAAGATATTCTTGCTGCTTTGGATTCCGGAAAGGTTACTTGCCTTATTACAGACTTTGCAGCTGAAGAACTTTTGAACCATCCAAAGGTTGTTTGTATGCCTCACCTTGGAGCTTCAACTCCAGAAGCAGAAGACAACTGTGCAATTATGGCTGCAGCTCAGCTCAAAGACTTCCTCGAAAACGGAAACATTGTAAACTCTGTAAACTTCCCAAAAACTGTTACAGACAACCCAATTCCAGCTGGTGGAACTCGTCTTTGCATCAGCCACAAAAATATTCCTGATACAATTTCTAAATTCACAACAATCCTTGGTGAAGCAAAGTTGAACATTTCGGCTTTCATTAACCAGGCACGTGGAGATGTCGCTTACAACATTATTGACGTTGATGGAGTCGTAACAGATGACATCATCGCAAAACTTGCAGCTTGTGATACTGTAAACAGAGTTAGACCAATTTTTGGCTAATGCTGAATTAGAAACTGAATTAAAAAAGGTAAAAAGTCATATATAACCTTAACAGCAGAGCCGCAAAACTCTGCTGTTTTTTTAAGGAGACGTGCTTGAAGTTTTTACAAATAATCCGAAAGCTCGAGCTTGCTATGAATCAGCATAGATATGGAATTGTTTATTTAGCAAACTCAGTTTTTATACCATCCGTTTATAGCATCCAGAACAAAATCTTCAGGACCAGAGATGATAACCCGTACATTCTTTCCGTGCTTTTCGTATTTAAAGGCAGCATCTACACCGTCTTTCATGGTCTTACAATAATACTTAGAAAGTTCAGAAGCCTCATCATCTTCCATTACATAATCTAAAACAGAACAGATTTTATTTGTTTTCTTTTCTGTATCTGCCATAAAATCATAAACGACAGCATTTGCCTTTGACTTTATTCCGGGCATAACGTTCGGATTTGAAAGGAACTCGTCAATTTGAAATATGACGAGTTTTTCATAGCAGATGTCTACTATTTTTGCTCCTTTCCAAGACAAATTACCATTGCAGGAACTGACTCATTCTTGTTGACTAAATCATTCTTATACCAGCCATTCCAGGCTCCCTGATAAACAAGTGCCATTACAAAGGCATCGGCACAAAGCTGATATTTTAAGCTTTCAGGAATAAATTCTTTTAAATGCTTTGGCACCTCAACTGGATTCACATAAAGTTCTTCCAATTCGGAATTAAACTTTTCACAGAAATCACCAATAGATTCATGAATAATATGCTCAAATACTTCTTTCATTTCATCATATTTCAAAACAGGAATATTCAAGACCACAACAGAATCATCTTTTCCAAGGAAATTATATTTTTCATACCTTTCAATTACTTCCTTATCGAAAAATCTTGGATCGATCAAAGGTATATCGGATTCTTCACCTGCATAAAGGGCGTAACACACCTTCAAAAACTGCAAATGATCTAGTGGCCAGAATTTACTAAAGGTAAAGCCCGCAACAACATCATACGCACAAAACCTGATATCCTCTAGATTTTTATAATGCCCTGTTGATACTATATGACAGCCGTTCAACTTACAAAGACTATGCCCCGTAACATAATCCCAGTCAGGCTTATAATCCAAAGGACTTTCATAACCATAAGCACAGCCCTGCCATTTTGCCTTATGTTGAATTTCTATAACGTTCGGTTTTTCAATTTTCTGAGCCTTTACCTCGCGCGTTGCTTCATGAATAATAAATATAGAAGAAAACTGTAATAAACTCGCCTGCTGCCGCTCACTCATCTTTTTATAACAATCTAACTGGCGGATTCTCTCTAGATAAATTTCGAGCTGGCTCCACATAGTCTTGGCATACTTTTCTGCAACAGCTTTATCATGGTCATAGGCTCTGTCTTTTTCTTCTTGAGTAAAGATAATAAAACTTGTAAAAACCTTATCACCCTTGCGCGCCATAAAATCATAAGAAATCAATTCTTCAACAAGAGGTTCAATATATGCCGCAGAAATTCCAAGCCCCTGCGAAAGCTCGGTAATTGTCAAAGGCTTTTTATAGGCCATAATCAAAATATTCTGCTGAATGCGTCGAGTCCAGTTATTTATATAAAAGGCAGAACAATCATTGTCCATTTCACCACACATCCAGATATCCAGTTGTTCCGGCTCATAACTCTGTTTTTCGTACTTTTCCATTTCATTCTCCAGTTTGGCTTTAACATTCATACGAG
>CAMPAL010000041.1 GCA_946631855.1 uncultured Treponema sp.
TACGGTCAATACCAATACCCCATGCAAGAACAGGACAATCAAGACCCATAGCCTTAGTAACTTCTGGACGGAAAATACCAGATCCACCAAGTTCGAACCAGCCCAAAACAGGGTGTTTAATATGAACTTCGATAGAAGGTTCTGTGAATGGGAAATATCCAGGAACATATTTTACTTCTGTAGCACCTGCAATTTCTGTAGCAAACATTTTGAGCATTCCCAAAAGATCGCGAAGTGTTACATCATTTCCTGCAATAATACCTTCTGTCTGGTAGAAGTCTGACAAGTGAGTTGCATCAACCTTATCATAACGGAAACAGCGGGCAATACCAAAATACTTTCCAGGAACTTCAGCCTTATGCAACTGATGTGCAGAAAGAACAGTACCCTGAGAACGCAAAATAAGACGACGTGTAAATTCATTATCAAACTGATAATTCCAACCACGGCTGCCTGTATTTCCACCATTTTCATGAACAGCTTTTACATTGCTCAAGTATGGTTCTTCAATCATTTTTGCATGAGTAGGATTCTTCAAGCGGTAAACATCGTGAATATCACGAGCGGCATGGAACTGTGGCATGAACAAAGCATCACCATTCCAGAATTCAGTTTCTACAAGTGGACCATCGAATTCCTGGAAACCAAGAGAAACAAGTTTATCCTTTACCGATTCAAGGAACTGAACATAAGGATTTGTACGGCCAGGAATAATGCGTGCTGGTGGGATTGCAATATTGTAACCACGGAAAGTACCATTTTTCCATTCTCCAGAAGCAAGCATTTTTGGTGTAATTTCACCAATTTCATTACCTGTAATACCAGCCTTTTTAAGAGCGTCTTTTACAGCAGCAAAACCTTCGCTTAACTTATAGAAAACAGTTTCACGTTCTATCATTTTGAAAGGAGAATCTGCAGCACCACGTTTTTTTGCAAGACCTGCCATAGCCTCAACTTCAGCAGCAGATAAATCATCTTTATTCAACTGACCATTTTCTGCAGCAATAGCCTTTTTAATCAAATCTGAAGTAATGGTGATTCTGGCAGGAAGTTCAGCACCTGTATATTCAACCTTCTTTTCAGCATTCATTTTAAGAACGCCTTCTTTTACTAAAGGTCCAAATGCAGATCCAACATCCTTCTGTTCAAGACCAACTCCGCTTGCAATTTCCGGCATTGTATGGGCACCGTTTTCTTTAAGGAATTTAACCATTCTTTCTTCTACAGTACCAGTCTTAGCCATTGCACGGCCAAAATCAGTTATTTCAAAAAATGTATGAGGTGTACGTCTAATTTCTTTTAAAAGATCTTTTCCAGAAAGCCATGAGAAAGCCTGATTTGCATGACCTTCCTTATAATCCAGTTCTTTCTGAAGTTTCTCAGAAGTAAGTTCATCCTTGTCTGAATACTTTAATAAAACTTTAATTTCAAGAGGATGTAAATTTTTAATTGTGTTTTTGATATCCATTTGTCGTATCCTTAACTTAGATTTATATTAAAATCCTAACAAAAAAAGCCGGTACCTCTGCTGAAGTAACCGGCTTTCAGTTTACAATATTTTAGATAAAAACTAAATAGGTTAGCGGCTGAATTTTAAGTATGCTGACCACTGAACCTTTCTCTGTCCTCTATCATCTCTAAAATGTTTATGAGATTCAGGTTTCAGATATTTATAACTGTAATACTTATTTTCCTTCTGGAAATCCTGCAAAACAGCCATAACTGTATTCATTGCTTCACCACGATCGTATGTTACATACAAAGTTTCATAATAAATACGAACTTCATCATAGATTGGTGAATATTCAATTCTTACAGAAGCATTTTTATCTGTACAGTGCTGATCTTCTGGAATAATTACATATGTAGAAGTTTTTTCAGCCTCAAACTTTTCTCTTTCAAAAGGATCATCACTAACTACTTCCGCAGCTGCAAAACCACAAAGAATTGTCAAAAATGTCAAAAGAGCGATTATCTTTTTCATCACAAACTCCTCAAGTTTAAAACTAATAAACTGTATACTCAATTATTTTACCGTATTCTAGAAAAAAATCAAGGTTAAATACATAACGGCCAGAATCTATCCCGATAGTAGGAATATCCCGAATCAGGACAGATCCTCTTATAGCCTTAGGTTTATTTTTTATCAAAGCCCGGTAATGATTTCTTACAGCATCCTTCAAAGCATCATAAGCAGCCGCTTTTATACCATCAAAACCATCTGAAAGATTTCCATACCCCCTGCCATGAATAACAGGATTTTCTATAGAACTCCACAGATTATAATTTTGAATCATAAAATCATCTCTTTTAAATTCAACCCAGCAATTAAGCCGGTTATTTTGAATCCATGGAGAAACATAAGTAATACCTTTTTGAATATTTGAAGAATCTACTATTTCAGTTATTTCAAGCGATTCTTCCACCCCCCGAGCTTTATCCGAAGGTACATATTCAAATTGCCAGCCATAAACCATTCCTGTAATTATAAAAGGAGCAGTTTCTCTTATACTTTTAATTGGAAAATCATACTGCCCTTCTTCAAGAGAATCTCTGCCAGCAAGTTCAGGATAAGCATCAAGCTCTGCCCACAAAGGAATTCTGATATTTTTTACCAAAGATGGAGTCTGTGCAAAAATAATCTGACTGCTAATCAGAAGAAAAAAGAAAAAAAATGATTTTAATGTCCGTATACGTCTTTCCATATTTTAACCGGATGAATTCCCATTCTTACTACAAAATACAACCATGCTGCAAAAAAGCCAAACAAATGGGTCATATGAGCAATATTACTGCTACCCAAAAACTGACTTCCTGCTTCAATCAGAGCATAAATTATAACCATCACAGGAGCAGGAACAGGAATTAATCCCCATATATAAATTATCGACCGGGGAAAGAAAACTGCATAGGCAAAAAGAATAGAATAAACCGCTCCACTGGCTCCTATTAGATACACATGAGTCTGACCAGTAAATTTATACACAAAATAAGAAAAGAGTCCGCTTAAAATTCCGCAGACCAAATACATCAATAAAAATTCTTTAGAACCAATTGCTTTTTCTACATTAAATCCAAAAATTAAAAGTCCCAGCATATTAAAAAATATGTGAGAAAGATCCTTATGCAAAAACATGTAGGTAATAAACTGCCACCAGGCATGCCCCTGTTCAACCGCAAGAACATTAAGAGCCCCGTAATTCATGGCAATTAAATACCATCTCGTATTAAAAAGAGATAATGCATAAATTAAGAAATTAATAATGATGATAAAAAGAGTAAGTCTATGAAATGAATACTTAAACGGACGACGGAGAATAAATGGTTTATTTTTTCTTTGGTTCAAAATATGTTACCCTATTTCTTCCATTACTTTTTGACATGTAAAGTCCCTGGTCAGCCTGATTTACAAACTCATTTGGTGAATTAACAAGATTTGTATTTGCATCAAAAACTGAAACACCAACAGAAATTGTTACATGCAAATGCTGGTTATTATAAACAAAGTCATGTTCATCAATTGTAGAACGAATACGCTCAGCAACTAAAATAGCTTCGTCTTTACCAGTATCTGGAAGTAAAACAGTAAACTCTTCTCCACCATAGCGGCTTGCTACATCAGTTTCGCGAAGGCTTTTTTTAATAAGATTCGCAACTGTTATAAGAACAAAGTCACCACATTCATGTCCATATGTATCATTAAACTTTTTGAAAAAGTCTATATCAAACATAAGAACAGATAAATTTTCATTTTTAAGAAAAGCTGAATCTATTGCTTCTGTAAGAATATTAAAGAAATAATATTTTAGCTTAAGATGTGTCATCATATCGGTGGATGACATCTCAAGTAATGCAGCATTATTAATTGCAACCGACGCCAGAGATGCAATAGACATTATCTGACTCTGTTCATACTCGGTATAAGAAGTATCATCTTCAATGGCAATTCTTTCCTGCAAAATCAACAAACCATTCATATGATTTTTCTGAATAAGAGGAACGATTAAAGTAGGATTCAAACTTTCAATTACATCAAGATATTTATTATCTTTTACCTGTTCTTTTAATTCAGCAAGAGTAACAGGCTTTTTAAGTGCTAAGAGTCTATCAGTTATACTATTATTCACAGGGATAGAAAGTTTTTTTTCACCAGAAAAGTCTTTTGCTGTTTCCAGAACATACTGTTCATTGGTGATTAAATCACGAACAAAAATTTCGGCACCAAGAACATGCATCTGGGCCATACAAATATAAACAATAGATTCAAGAAGATTACTAAAATCAAGATTTTGACAGAAGGATTTAGCTATATCAAGCAGCTGTTCAAGATCATAAATTCTTTTCTCATACTGAATAGTCTGCTCTATCACCTTTGTTGAAGAGGATTTTGTTTCTGTTTCAACACTTTCAATTAATTCGTCTTTTTTTAACTTTGAGTTTTTTACTTTACTCATGATTTATCTCACCAATGTTTATAATAACATAGTTTTTCATAATTTCAAAAAATATCTTCCAATTACTGTAATTTGACTCAAGAAAATTGGTACTTTCCCTGTTTCTTGACGACATCATCAAAACCTTTAAGTTTGAAATGATTTCACTAGAAGGTTTTTTCGCATCGGCAAGTAATTCACCAAGCTGTTTATACAAAGAAGAAAGACTTGCAACAATATTCTGTAAAGTTTCATGAGCCTGATCATTTATACTCTGAACCATTTTTTCAAGCCGCTTAAAGAAATCCTTATCCTTTTTACTGTCTTTTATGTAACTTTCCAAAACAGCAATGCTATTCTTTTTATCATTACCAAAAGATTCTTCAAAAGCAGCAAGATCTGCTTCGGCATTTATAGCGGCATATACAATTGAAGAAAAGCTTGATTTATAAGTTGGATTATTAAAGAATCCTTCAATCACAATATCATTCAAGAGAGTTCTTGAAGCTGGTGGAAGATAAACTCTTAAGAAGGTCTTCAAAATTCGTAATGGCAAAATCCACTTAAATGACATAGAAACTTCATTCTGAAGAATTTCATTATATATTTGATTATAATTTCCAACTTCTTCCAGCTGCATTCCAGAGAACAAGGCAGAAACTTCTTCAGTAATTTTTTCATCCTGTATTTCGGTTTTAATTCTCTGCTCTTCTGAATCAAAACGAGCCTGAAGCATATTTGCAAAATCCTGGCGTGGTGAACCAGTATAAGAAGCAACTTTAGGTTCGTAAGAAACATCCTGTTTACAGTAGCGGATTAATGTCTTTAATTTTTCCGGACTCAAAATTCTGTCCAATATATAGCGGATTTTTTTAAGATTTCCAAGATATGAATTAACTTCACTGTCTGTAAGATCTGAACCTTTTCTAAGCTGAGCAAGGGCAAGAACCGCCTCACCAGTTGTAGTAGTTAATTTTAATCCAGAAGTCTGATAATACAAATCTTCAATAAGATTCGAAGCTTTTGTAAGAGGAACTTCTATATATGAAGGTTTATAAGAAATATCACCAGGTATAAAGCTTGTATCAAAAGCCTGCAAGAATGGAATAAAACTATAATGACAAAGTTCCACCAGCTGCCGTAAATTCAGAAGATCCATATCCATTCGTTTGAAATTTTCTGAATTAAGTTCTTTTAAGAGTCTTTCAAGCTGCTGTCTCTGACGGTGATAAACTCTGTCTGGATTTTTATCTTCTTCCAGAACTTCCTCTTTTCTATGCTCGAAAGAAAGTGCCGACAAAGCTTCCTGATCTGCAACAGAATAAGCAGTTATTACAAGCTGAGCTTCAAACCTTCGCTGGCGGGGAATATCATTCAAAGAAACTGTCTGAGAAAAAAGATTATCAAGAGTCTTACAATTTTTATAAAGACCATAAATTGCTTCACCAAAATTTGGCTGCAGCATACCGTTTTTACAGATTAAAGGATTAAATTCACGAATTTCAGAATCAATTTTTTTCAAAAGTTGTTTTTTTTGAACTTCTGGAGAGGATCTCTTAAAAATTGATTCGAAAAAATCTGAAATTGTCTGTATAAAACTCATTTTGTAATAAACTCAGTTTAATAGGAATAGAATATTATAACACTAAAAAAGCATTTTTATCAACGAAAGAGAACAGGATCAAAAATTGCATGATAATCATCTACCGTTGAAGCATGGACAATCTGAGCTCTTAAAGCAGCTCCGTTCTGAATTCCTTTTGAATAAGCCGCAAAACGTTTTCTCATTTCCAGACAGGCATGTGCTTCTGAAGTTTCCTCCACCAGCCTTTCCAGTTCTGCAAAACCGGTTTTAATTCTTACATCTGCAGGCACTGGCTCATAAGAACCATTCTGCAAAAGAGATACTGCATCCTTAAAAATAAAAGGATTTCCCATTGCACCACGGGCAAACATAACTCCATCAACGCCGGTTTCAAGGAGCATTCGTTTGGCATCCTCTGGTTTGAACAAATCTCCAGAACCAAACACAGGCACCCTGCCGGCAACTTTTTCTACCAGAGATTTCATGATTCCCCAGTCAGAAAGACCTTCATACCCCTGAGCTCTTGTTCTAGGATGAATTGTAATTGCTTTTACCCCAGCTTCCAGTGCCGCATCTGCTGCTTCTGGCCAGGTAATCATTTTTTGTTCCCATCCAGAACGGATTTTTACAGTAACAGGAACATCTCCAGCAACATCAACTACAGCTTTTGCAACTTTATACAGACGGTCAGGATCCCGGGTCAAAGCAGAGCCTGCACCAGTTTTTATAATTTTTGGAACAGGACATCCGCAATTTATATCTATTACTTCACAATGAGTTTTTTCCAGCACAATCTGTGCCGCCTGAGCCATAATATCAGCCTCGCCGCCAAAAATTTGAACGGCATAAGCCTTTTCGTTATAAGCCCTCTGCATAAGAATCTCGGTCTTTTGATTTTTTCTAACCAAGGCCTCTGCACTTACCATTTCGGTGTAAGTAAAAGCAGCTCCATTTTCTATACAGACAGAACGGAATGCCGCATCGCTGTAACCTGCAACTGGAGCTAAAAAGAGATTTCCTGATAATTGTATGTTTCCTATTTTTACCGGATGAAAAAGTTCTGCCATTATTCTTCAGAGATATTAAATGCCTTACAAGAATTTTTCCAGAGCTGTTCACTAAGAGCTTCTAGATCCATTTCCAGCATTTCTGCAAGGAACTTTGCTGTTGATGGCAGATATTTTGGCATAGTTCTTTTCTTCTCACGGAATTCTGCAGGAATCATGAATGGACTTTCTGTTTCAATCAAAATTCTGTCCACAGGAATATTCAAAACAGTTTCATGCAGATTTCTGGCATTTCGATAAGTCAAATTACCAGCAAAACTAAACCAGATATTTTTATCCAGACATTTTTTTGCAAATGCAGCATCTTCAGAATAACAATGAAGAATTACACCTGAATCTGGCATACGTTCTGTCAAAATATCATAAACATCTTTTCCTGCTTCACGGTTATGGATGATTACAGGCTTATTATATTTCTGAGCAATTTCCAGCTGTGTAATAAACAATTCAATCTGAGAACGTTTATCACCAAACTGTTTATAGTAATCCAGTCCTGTTTCACCAACTGCAACTACATTTGGCAAAGAAAGAGACTTTTCGATTGTATTTACCCAATCAGGACCTGGATTTGTTACTTCTGATGGAGCAACACCAACTGCATGGTAAATTCCAGAAACTGACTTAAGACGAGGATAATTTTTATTAAAATCATAAAGACTATTATTTATGCTAACAATACGGACTACTCCAGCCTGTTTTGCTTGCTGTATTACACGTAATTGTTCAATAGGGTCATCGTATATTAGCCCGATGTGAGCATGAGTATCAAAAAATTTCATGGCTATTCTTCCTAAAGATGTGATTATTTATTTTATTTTAAAATAAACCTACCGATAAAGATAACATAGGTTCGTGCAAGCGTCAAATATTTAATCTATTGTTTATCTATAGATTAGTTTGACATTAAAATAAACAGTGTGGTATAGTTATCTGATATGTCAAAAACTCAAAGAGCTATAAAAAAAATTGAAAAAAGGGTCGCATCAAATGTAACTAAAGGATTTGGTTCTGCAGCTAAATCAGTTGGTAATGCATTTTTGCGTGCATTCAAACTCTTTGACAGTAAATTGACAATTATGATTGTACCTCATTCTCAAAACAAGGTTATAAACTTCCAGACAAATGTTTTTGCTTTAATTCTGGGAGTCCTTCTTTTTATTGGAATACTTACATCATTCTTCTATTACAATCACCGTTCGGTTTCTGCAAATATGGAAATTTCAACACTTATGGAACAGAACCGCGAAACACTTGCAAGTTTAGATGAACTGCGTGATGAAAATGCAAACCTTTTCCAGGCTGCAAAACGTTTCCAGACATCACTTTCACAGAGTCTTTCATTGCTTGGAATTGACCAGGTTAAATCAAACTCAGATGTATCATCTTCAAACAGCGACCTTTCTTCACTGTTCACATCAACTGAAATGGCTCAGGGTACATCCCGCGAAGTTGAAGACATCAAAGAGCTTACAACATATCTTGAAGATGCAGTAAAACCAATTGAACAGATTGGAAAAATGCTTAAGACACAGCAGAACCTCTTTACAGAAATCCCAAGTATTTGTCCTGTAAAAAATCCTAATTATCATATTTCAATGGCATTTGGGCCAAACCATCACCCATTACAGGGAATCTGGTACATCCACAAAGGACTGGACTTCTCTACCTGGCGTTCAGGCGATGCAGTTCTTGCAACAGCTTCAGGACAGGTTGTAACAGTTGGTTTTGACAACAGTTTCGGTAACTATATCATCATTAAACATAATCACGGTATGTACACCCGTTATGCACATTTGAATTCTTTCAGAGTAAAAAAAGGTCAGACAGTAGATCAGGGCGATATCATTGGAACAATCGGAAATACCGGTCTTTCAACAGGTCCACACCTGCATTATGAAGTTCATATCGGTTCTGACGTAGTAGATCCTGCAAAATATATCAATATCAATTTATCAAAATAGGTTATTATGGCATTACGAATTGATGACATCTCCATTAACACAATAATTGGAAGTGGTTCTGCAATTTCCGGAGATATTAAAGTTAACGGTTTTGTCCGCATAGATGGTGATATCGACGGCAATCTTGAAACAGACGGAAATGTTATCATTGGTGAAAATGCCCGTATTCGTGGTGATGTAAAAGCAAAATCTATCATAATTGGTGGAATTATCCTTGGAAATGTACATGCAGTAGAAAGTGCAAAACTCCTTTCAAACGCAATTCTAATTGGTGATGTAATCTCCCATAAAGTTCAGATAGATGACACGGCTCTTTTTAATGGTCATTGTATTTCAATAAAAGATGATAATGAATTTACAAAGGTTTCAGATGAATATCTGCAATCTAAAGCTATAAAAGCAAAGGTTTCTCTTTAATGGCAGAAATAGACTCTCTAGGTACAAATTATTATTACTCAGGAGTGCAAAATGCAGGCAGCCAGGCTGTAAAAAAGAATCAGAAAAAAGAAGAACTTTCTAAAACAAAAAAATCTAAATTTTCTGAAATACTGGCAAAAAACAAAGAGACTGAACCGCAATTTTCTGTGAACGGCATGCCTCCAGAGATTGCAAACATGACAATTGAAGAGGCTGCCATTTACTTAAAAGACGCTGTTGATATGGCTGGAAATGATCTTTCTGAAGAAGTAACTACAGAAACTATCCAGAATTTCAAAAACGCGGTTCGGCAATTCATTACTTTTGTAGTGGATAACAACTTTGAAGTTTCATCACACAGAAAGAAGAGAAACGGCAAAGTTCTTATGGTACCTTCTAAGACTAACTTCTTTTCAAATTACGACTTGCCTATGCACCCAATTGATCCAAAGTACCAGATTTCAATCATCAATGAAAAACTGGATGCTTTAACCCGTGCTACTCTGGAAGGAAACATGAACAATTTAAGAATACTTGCAAGTGCAGACGAAATCAAAGGTTTGATTGTTGACTTGATGTGTTCGTAAAACGTGAGGTATAATTTTACATTATGAGTGATATTTTTGAATCTGACATGGAAGAAGAGGAAAATCTCGCTTCTTTAGAAGATAATGATATAAAAATTGATCAGAGTGAAAATCTTGTTTTTGATTATCCTCTTTATCATCTTAAACTGGATTATTCCAGCGAAACAATTTATGCAAAAGCTCCCAACAAAACAGAACTTAAAGCCGGTGATTTTGTAATTACCCCTACCCGCTATGGAAAAGACATGGCTAAAGTTCTGGGAACTGCAAAAAAACCAATCGGCATTAAACAGGCTGATATTGTAACTATAGACCGCAAGGCAAATGAAGCCGATTTGAAAAAAAGACAGGAACTTATAAAAAAAGAAAAAGAAGCTTTCCCTATCTTTAGAGAAAAAGTTGCTTTCCATAAGCTGGATATGAAACTTGTAGAAACACATTTTCTTTTTGATGAACCAAAGGCCCTTTTCTTTTTCAGTTCAGAAAACAGAGTAGACTTTCGTGAGCTGGTGAAAGACCTGGTATCTATCTTTAAAATGAGGATTGAATTACGTCAGATTGGTGTAAGGGATGAGTCAAGAATAACAGGCGGTCTTGGTGTTTGTGGAAGACCTTTTTGTTGCCATGGAGTTTCAGACAAACTTCGTCCTGTTTCTATCAAAATGGCAAAAGATCAGAATCTTTCATTAAATTCTATGAAAATTTCTGGTCAGTGCGGAAGACTTCTCTGCTGTCTTTCATATGAATATGACTGGTACAATGAAGCTCGTAAAAATCTTCCAACCGAAGGAATACGACTTACATATGACGGAACTGAGTTTAGAATCACCGAAGTAAATCCTCTTACCTCAATGGTAAAAATGCTTGGTGATGATGGTCGTCTTCTTGAAGTAAACGCTAAACGTTTCTACAAGGACAACAAACGCTGGAAAATTAACTAAAAGAATAAAATTATGATTTTTGTAAAACAATGGGTTGAATACTACGATAACATTTTTATAGTTGATGATAAACTTATTAATTTCTGTAATAAATTAGCTCAAGATTTTCCGGAAACACCAAAATTTTTAAGTATTGAATGCGGAACAGGAAATCTTTCAGTAACACTGGCTAAAAAATATGAAGTAACAGCTACAGATACTGAACCAGATTTTATTAGAATTGTAAAAGACAGAACTCTTAATCTTATCAGGCCATTTCCTGTTTTTAATCTCAATCCAAAAGACATTGCAAAATATCTTGGAAAAAATTTCTACAATATCATTTATTCGCTAAACTACCGTATTCTTTTTACAGACAAGGAAGAGAATATTATTAAACTGCTGAAGGACTGTAACAAACTTCTTACAAAGAACGGTTATTTTGCTTTTGAAATACTTCCACCTCCTGTTTTTGAACCAGGACAATCTATCTTAGAATTACCTCAAATTCCCAATGCACGTACAAATCTTTTTACAACATTTGAAAAAACAGCTACTCCAAATGTATGTAAAATCACCCAGACTTTAAAAAACAAAAGCGGAAAGAAAAAAGCTGAAATAATTGATGAAAAAATCTGTTTCTTCACCACCGAAAGAATGATCGAAATAGCAAAAGAAGCTGGTTTTTCATCTATCCAGTTCTTCAGCGACTATGATTTCAGCCCTGATAAACCAGAAAATTACAAGAAACTCTGTCTGTTGAAGAAGTAATTCATTTACATTAAAATATTCCTCTATGAAAGCTAGTAAATCAATTATTTGGACACTGCGCGAAGCTCCAAACGACGCAGTAATTGCAAGCCATCAGCTTATGATGCGCTCTGGTATGATTCGTAAACTTGGAAACGGTCTTTATGCTTACATGCCACTCGGCTACCGTTCTTTAATGAAAGTTCAGAAAATAATCCGTGAAGAACTGGATAAAGCAGGTCTTCTTGAAATAAAACCGACAGTAATTCAGCCTGGTGATCTCTGGCGTGAATCTGGACGCTGGGACAAAATGTCTGGAGAAATGCTGACAGCACAAAACCGTCAGGGTCAGGATATGGTTGTTTCTCCAACAGCAGAAGAGGCCTTTACAGCACTTGTAAGAGAAGGAATTTCTTCATACAAACAGTTGCCTTTTACCCTCTATCAGATTAATACAAAATATCGTGATGAAATTCGCCCTCGTTATGGTGTAATGCGTGGTCGTGAATTTACAATGATGGATGCATATTCCTTCGACAAAGACCAGGCTGATCTGGATGCATCTTACGACAATGTTGCAGCAGCTTATCACCGTATTTTCAAACGCATGGGACTTAAAACAATTTCAGTAAAAGCTGATACAGGTTCTATGGGTGGTTCTGGTTCAGAAGAATTCATGGTTGAAAGTCCAGTTGGTGATGACACCCTTCTTCTTTGTCCAAACTGTTCTTACGCCGCAAACGTAGAAAAAGCAGCATGCCAGAGAGAAGTTCCTCTCAACAACGAAGGAAAAGCTCAGGTTAAGACAGACTTACCTGTTGAAGAAGTTGCAACTCCAAATGTATTCAGCATTGAAGATATGGAAAAATTCTTTAATGCAAAATCTACAACCTTCCTTAAGGCTCTGATTTACAAGGTATACAACTGCGGAATCGACCTTTCTAAAAACGATTTCTACAAAAATGCGGAAAAAGTAACAGAAGGTGGTGTTACATACATCCCAGAAACATATTTCTGTGTTTTAATTCGTGGTGATTTGGATGTAAACGAAACAAAACTCGCAGCAGTTCTTAAAGCTTCTGGTGCAGAACTTGCAAATGAAGAAGATGTTTTAAAATATTCTGGTGCTCCTCATGGATTTGTTGGTCCAATCGGAATTAAGATTCCTGTTTTGGCAGATGATTCAACAATCGATATGCATGACTGTATAGCCGGAAGCGGAAAAGAAGGATTCCACATCAAACATGTTGAACCAGGCCGCGATTTCACTCCATTTATGACAGCTGATGTTCGTACTTGTAAAGAAGGAGATAAATGTCCTGATTGTGGTGGAAGTTTCTACATGAAAAAAGGAAACGAACTTGGACACATCTTCAAGCTTGGAACAAAATATACAAAATCAATGAATGTAACTTATCTTGATATGAGCGGAAAGCCTGTTACACCACTCATGGGTTGTTACGGAATTGGTGTAGACAGAACTCTTGCTTCAATCATTGAAGGACATCACGATGATAAGGGAATTCAGTGGCCAATGTCAGTTGCTCCTTATCAGGTTTCAATTGTTCCTATTCAGTACAAGGGACAGATGCAGGAAGTTGCAGACAAACTTTATGATGAACTTACAAAAGCTGGAGTAGAAGTATTCCTTGACGACAGAAATGAACGCCCTGGAGTTAAATTTGCCGATTCAGAACTTATTGGTTTCCCAGTAAGAATTGTTGTTGGTGATAAAAATCTTCCAAACGTTGAAGTTAAAGTTCGTACAGCTGAAAATGCAGAACTTGTTCCAGTTGATGAAGCAGCTAAAAAAGTTGCTGATTTTGTAAAAGCTGAAATGGATAAATTAAACGCATAAAATGAAAAAAATACTTTTATCACTTTTATTAATAAATCTTTCGGTATTAGTATTTGCTCTTCCCGGTTTTAATTCTTTTATTCAAGATAAATCCGGAGAGTTCGTATATTACAAAGATTCCAGTTTTGAACGTGAAAGTTATATCGGACTCTTATCTTACGACGAATACACATACCAGATTCGTTATTATGCACCAGCAGCAAACGGCTTACCTGAAAAAACTGTAGCATGTCTTTTTACAATTGATTCTTCAAAAGAAGCATTTGAAATGACTGGAGAAAATGTAATTATTGCAGATTATTCCAGCGAAGAAGATGTTGATATTGTAAATTACATGCATGACCTTTTGTACGAATTCTCTTCGCGAAGAATTAATCTGGGGGCCCTGCATCCAAAAACAGAAGGATATATCAATAAGGTTAGCCTGCATGATAATGGCCTTAAAGTAAATTCAGATTATCCCCAGTTTGGTGGAAGTGTAACAATCATTTATGACTGTATGATTCCATTTTTTAATCTCAAGAGAATTGAGAATAAAAAAGGAAATGCAATTTTTGAATGTGTTGAATTAGGAAAAATTTCTTCTGCCGAAGATAAACTGTTCGACAAAGTTGTAAAGTTTCCTGGTACCGGAAAAATAAAAGTCAATTCTGTAAAGCAGAAAAAGAGCAAAACATTCACTGGTGTAATTGGCAATCAGAAAATCACCCTTGATGAATCATGGTCTCAGAAAATGGCTAACATGTGGGTTCAGAATGACGATGCAATTATCACCATGGTTACTTACACAAACTCTGCTGCACCAGACTTCTACAACGAATATTCAATTTTAAGAAACTTACTGCAAAGTAAAGACGGATATTACATTGATCTGGGTACTTGTGATGTTATTTTTGATAATGATAATCTCAGAATTTATTCAGAACAATATCTGGAAGCATCGAGAAAACTTTACTACGGTGTTAAATATCTTACTTTGAATAAAGAAAATAATTATGATTATCTTTCTTTTGCCGCATTAAAAGCAACATATTTAATGAAACGCTCTTACTACGACAAAATAATCAAATCTTATTCAAACTAAAAATTATTCTTAGAGAGTGGAGAGCCTATCCATTGGCCTTCCTCTCCAAGATATTCTTTCTTCTGCCCTTCAATTAAAATCTGGACACTATTAACAGTAGAAAACTCAGTCGCAGTATAAACAATCTGTTCAAGTGAGTGAATTTTTCCTTCTACACCAAATTCATTTATTTCAAGTGCATCATTAAAATTAAGATAAGCAACCCCATTCTGAACTTTTGCACTAAGAAGTTTTGTTCCCTTTGGAATTACAGTAATACAATTCTTTTCGGCACTTTTTGTGGTGTCAGGACCTTTTAACAACAAATTAATAGAATTGGTCAGTGGTGAATCATTTTTATTTACTGTGCGTTTTACTATTCTACGGGCAATTGTTCCATCACCATCAATAAGGACAAAACACAGCTGAACTTCTGATGTCGCTGGTGGAGTTTCTTTCTTTGGCTGCTGAGGAGTTTCTTCTTTTTTCTCTTTTACAGTTTCTTTTGGCTTTTCAACAGGCTTTTCTTCAACTTTTGGAGTACTTTCTTCTACCTCAAAATTTTCTGTAACAGTTTCTATTTCTGGTTCAATTTTGATTGTAACTTCATCATTTTTTAGAGGAATAACTTCTTTTTCTTTAGGAGTATTTACCTCATGTTTTTCAATTACCTGAGGAGTTGCTCCAAAAACTCTGTCAAAAAAAGCAGTTTCTTTTAAATTTGAAAAAATCTGGTCTTTTTTAACCAGAAAAACTATAAATATTACAAGGAGCCCTAAAACTACACATGCTGCAGTAAAAAGGGTTCCGTTATTTTTTTTCTTAGATGATTTTGATTTCTTGTTTGCCATATATTTATTATCGGCGATTTAAAAACTATGTTTAGACAGTTTAATCATATCAATTTAAATTCATAATCTAAAATACTTTTAAAGTAATAAACCCTCAATAAAAAAAATCCCCGGCGGAAAACCAGGGATTCTAAAATAACTAAAAGTATAAAAACTTAAGTTTCACTATTTAGCCAGATATTCATTTATTGCAGCGGCAGCTTTTCTACCTTCACCCATAGCAAGGATTACTGTTGCGGCACCAAGTACGATGTCTCCACCAGCCCACACTTTTGCATGTGAAGTAGCCTGTTTTTCATCAACTGTGATATGGCCTTTCTGATCTGCATTTAAGCCTGGAGTTGTTTTTACCAGGAGTGGGTTAGAACCGTTGCCAAGAGCTACGATTACTGCATCACATTCTACATCGTGTTCAGACCCCTTAATTGGTACTGGAGAACGACGTCCAGATTCGTCAGGTTCGCCTAATTCATAAGAAAGACAGCGAACTCCACAAACCTTTCCTTCTTCATTTCCAAGTACTTCTACAGGATTTTCAAGGAATCTGAAATTAACTCCTTCTTCTTCAGCATGAGCAATTTCTTCCAAACGAGCAGGCATTTCTGCACGTGTACGGCGGTAAACAATATCAACCTGTTCTGCACCAAGACGGAAAGCCATACGAGCAGCATCCATTGCTACGTTACCAGCACCACAAACAACTACATGTTTTGCTTCATAAATTGGAGTTGCTGCATGTTCCTTATCATAACCCTTCATAAGATTTGCACGAGTAAGATATTCGTTTGCAGAGAAAACACCAATATAGTTTTCGCCAGGAATGTTTAAGAATTTTGGAAGACCAGCACCAGTTCCAACAAAGGCAGCATCAAATCCTTTTTCGTTCAAAAGCTGTTCCAAAGTATTTGTACGACCAACAAGGAAGTTCAATTCAAACTTAACACCAATTTTTTTGAGGTTGGCAATTTCATCCTGTACAATAGCCTTAGGAAGACGGAATTCAGGAATACCGTACATCATTACTCCACCAGCCTTATGGAATGCTTCAAAAATTGTTACATCATGTCCGGCACGTGCACAATCTGCTGCAACTGTAAGACCAGCAGGACCAGCACCAATAATTGCAACTTTCTTTCCTGTAGCAGGAGCAATCTGTGGTGTTGTAACCTGATTATTTTCTCTTTCCCAGTCAGCTACGAAACGTTCCAAACGTCCAATAGAAACTGCCTTTTCTGGGCTCTTCCAGATTTTACCAACTGTACATTTTCCCTGACACTGTTTTTCCTGAGGACAAACACGTCCACAAATTGCAGGAAGCAATGAAGTTTCTTTAATAATATCAACAGCTTTTTTGAATTCGCCGTTTGCAATTTCTTTGATAAAGCCAGGAATATTGATATTTACAGGACATCCTTCCATACATGATGGTTTTGGACACTGTAAACAACGGTTAGCTTCTACAATAGCCTGATGTGCACTATATCCAAGTGCTACTTCAGCCATTTCTCTTTTACGAGTATTTGGATCACGGGTTGGCATTTCCATCTGAGGAATAGCATTTCTATCCTTTGGAGTAAGCTTTCCGTTTGTCTTAATTAAATCTTGTATTTTATTAAACTGTTCTTCTACATCAATTGCCATTTCTATGCTCCCATAAAAAGTCAACGAACAAGTCGACTTTCTAAAATACTTAATTCATGGCA
>CAMPAL010000042.1 GCA_946631855.1 uncultured Treponema sp.
CTGAAAATTCCGGAATATTAAACTGGCTGATTCAGGGATATGCGATGTGGAAAAAAGGAAGGTCTTGGAGATGCGGATGCGGTTAGCAATGCTAATGAGGAGTATTGAATGGATATGGATGCAGTAGGAACTTTTGTAAATGACTGTCTTGAAATTGACGGTTCTTTGAGCTGGTGGCTTCATACTAAGATTTTGTATGAGACTTATATTAAATGGTGCAATAAAAATAAGGAGCGGATTATGTCGCAGAAGTGGCTGGGCTTAAGGATGAGTGAAAAAGGCTTTAAGAGGTTGAGCACTAACGGGCAGCGGGTGTGGCTGGTGCTGAATGTGAAGGTGGAATTGCGTGGGGAAGAGAAAAAGAAGTGGTGATACCAGGGGCTCTCCCCGGGAACGTGGGGCTAACCCCTGAGCAAACCGGAGAGAGTTTGGAGGCTTTTTTTACAAGTGAAATTTTATACTTTTGAAAAAGTAATTCGGAAATAATTTTGAAAGATATCAAAAATATTATTATATTCACTAGTATCAATTATATTAATACACTGCGTTTCATATTGTAGACCTTCTATATCTCCAAAATTGTAACTTGTAATAAAAAGCTCTGTATTATCATTATTTCTGCCTGCAAAATATTTAGCATGAAAATAACTATCATACATTAATGCTAAATTCAAATTTTCCTCATTACGTTTGACTTTATAATTATCATCAGCTACATTTTCAACTTGATATAAGCAATCTTTTATATCTCCAATAATATCCTCATATAGTGTCATTTTATCATAATTTATATTCTTTTCGTTCATGTAACTAGAAGCCCATTGATTAAAAACTTCTGTTAAAGTCTTTTTTGTATTCTGATTTTTTCTGAATACAAGTTTGTTAAATGGATTTGTATTTAATGAAACACATTTATCAGAAAATGAATTGTCAAAACCATAAGCAACTCTCATTACTTCAAAAAAAATTTGAAAATAATCTTCATTTATGAAAGGTACAATAACATCTATATTACGATTAGCTCGCCACCATCTTAAAAACAGTAATTTGCAATGAGAATAAATATCAATTCCCATGACTAAAAAAGAATCTAAACTAAACTCCAGTGAATCAGATGCTATTATTTCATAATCAATTACTTCATCCTGCTGCATTTCAATCAAAATTTCAGCATCTAATGGAGTATTACAAATCTTACAACACGTATTATATTCTTGAATAAAAGAACAATATTCAAGATTTTTTAGTTTCTCTGAATTTATTTTTTTTTCAGATAATTTTTCTTTAATAAGAATTTCAGGCGATTTATTAAAAAAATCTGAACTTTTTATCTTTTTATGACAGCAAGGACAAACATAACCCATGATATCAGGATCATAGTTTTTAGATTTGTTAATTATGGTTTGTGGAATATCAAATTCAATTTTGCTTTTTATATTAAACATTTTTTTACTCCTTAATTTTTAGCTTTTATTATTTTTGACTTAATTCAATCATTTTTCTCAATGCTACAATATGTCTCTTTGCAAAGGTAATATCAGAATCTTTATCTAATTGAACAGGGAATGAAACAATTGATTCTTGGCTATAAGCTATCTGTTTAAATAAAGTATTTTGAGCTTCAGAATTATGAGAATAAAAAACTTTCATTTTTGCAGAACACAAAGGACAACATGCAATATAATTTTCTTTTAGTTCTTTTTTTATTAGCGATTTAGGGAATAATTGAACCTTTTCAAAATATTCCTGGCCATCTGGCTTCTTAAAAGGAAGCCGATTTCTACAAACTTGACAAAGAATATCCCCATCTTCATTTACGCAAACTTGACGTAAGAATGGTTCTGCTAAAGCTTTTTCTGGGTCAATAATTCTTACAGAACGTTTGCGATCTTCATATTCCATATCATTTGCATTATTGTATGCTTCTTCGCTTTTTTCATTTAAACGATTGATGTCAAAATCTTTTTCACTATACATACTTTCAGAAAGACAAGACTGTAAGTATTGATTAATATTATTTAGAATTTCTTCTTTAACTTCTGATGATAAATCACTCTTATTAAATTGTCTTAAAATACCTATTGAATTATCATCTAATCCAACAACCGAAGAAATAATATCATTTTCTTTTTCATACTGTTCATTTTTTATTTCTTCTTGAACACCAAAATTCATTTCACGTAACCAAAGATTTAATTTTTTTGAGACCATCAAAATTTCATATTTTTTGGGTACACGAGATTTACTTGCATCTTCTGGTTTTACAAAATATGGTTTTCCATTATTTTCCTGAATAAACCATTTTGCATTTTTTAATGAACAAGTGATTTGTGATGGATATTTGACTGGATCACGTTTTTGAGCTGGTGTATATATACATTTTATCCAATTATCATTAAATTCATTTAAGGCCGAAGTAATTAATTCAAAAATAGCTTCATTAGCTGGTCTTGCTAAAAACTCATCAAAATATTTGATTGTATAATCAATACTTGTATAATTTCTATTACCAGCATTTAATGTACTACGTGGAAAATTCCGTACTATATCGTTCCAATTTGGATTATCCCAACAATCAGCATCATCAACAGGTATATTAGATTTACAACCTAATCTTCTAAGAAAAAAATAAAATTTTTTTAAATTATCTTCATTATCAAATAATTTTCTATATTCTGGACTTAATTTATAAATAGGCCCCTGTGTCTTTGTATTATAAAAGTCAAAATAAATGGAAATGTTTTTAACAGTGTCATCAATTTCTTCTGGAATATAAAAGTTTTCTGGAATAGCCCATTTACCTTTATCAGACATTAATATTTTATAACGTTTATAAATATTAATTACACTATTATCTTTCTGATAAAATTCATATAAGAGTTTAATATAATCTATTTTTTTATCTTGTAATTTATCAAACTTTTGACATAAATCGGCAACTAAATCACTTTCATCAAATTCCTGTACATCAAGATAATTTGATAGAAAATAAGAAATGTTTGCTTCTGAATAACTCTTTCTAAAACATGCAGGATTAACACAATTAATTGTATATCCCTCAAGGTCTTTTATTTCACAAGATAAATAACATTCATCAAAAGGGTGAAGTTTATCATCGTCGCAAAAACATAATTTTAATGAACGTATATCTGCTAATTCACATTGATCTATAATAGAAGACCAGCTAGAATACATTAATGAATAGAACTTTGCAAACCATTCAGGCCCACGTTCTTCTAACGATGTAATATACTGTTCATACAATTGTTTAGATTGTTTCTGATATATAATTAACATTCTTAAATAATCTGCCAGATTATATTCACAAACTTTTAATGAAATAAGAAAATTGTAATCACGATGATTTCTCATCGGATTTTTGACCCAGAATACATTTTGTTTTTCTGATTCAGTAACAATTTCTAAATCTTTATCAGAAATTAACTCTTGAATATTTCGTAATCCTATATATTTATTTCTTGGTTCTTGATATGAACCATTTGCCATTAAAATATATGGATTATTTAAGAAAAAATTTTGAATTTTAGATCTTATGATAAGATATTTGCCAAGATCATTATCATCTTTTTCATTAGGAAGAGTTTTATACAGTTACAAATTAACTAAGCCATCAGCTTTTAATTCTCTCATTGCTTCAGTAAGAAGAGTACCAATTTCTTCAATTACATGCTTGTTTGCATAATTATCTTCCTGAAGAGATTCTCTTGTTACTGTTAATGCAAAAGGAGCATGAATATGGAAACATAATTTACTATTTTCAGATTTACAAGGAAAATAAGCAAATACTTTTCCTCCTGGAATATTTGAATCCTTTTTGAAGATTGGTTCAATTCTCCAAGGATTATCTGTAAAAAGATTTACAATCTTAAATGCTATACCTATTGTTATATTCTTTTCTTCATTTTTTTCATTTAATACAGTTATTGTCTTAAAAAAGCGTTTATAGAAAAACGGTTTTTTTTCTATAGGCTTATCATTTAATTCTGAAATAATTCTTTGAATTCTACAAACATTTTTAGGACATTCATCTTTATCATAGGAATCAGTTCTATTGATTTGAATTTTTGTATTTTCAAAAAAACAATTAATCTCATTAATATTTTGCAAAAATAATAAAACATTACTTTTAAGATTACTAAAGGATTTCTTTATTTCCTCAAAACAAACATCTTTTTCTTTATCACCATTAAACGGTAGAATAATAATAGTTTTGTCTGGATCATATTTTTCAGTAGTTTTAATTACATTCGGAATAAATAAATCCTGTATTTCAAAATGATAATTTCCAGAATGGATTTCAGGTTTTGCTGTATATTCAAAAACAGATTTAAAACCAATTCCAAATTTACCAATAGTATTACCATTATCCTCCTTTGTACTATCACCAATGTTTGTTATAGAATCAATATCTTTAATATCAAAGGCTCTAGTGCCGTTATGTTCAAATACAAGTTTATCATTATCTAATTTGAATGTTACAGATGTAGCAAAAACATCTTCTGCATTTTGCAATAATTCGAAAATAAAATGACCTGAAGATGTATAAAGTTTTACAAGAGTATTTTTTATGCCATCGAAATTATTTAAGCGTTTGGTTTGAGCAACCCAATCTGCTTTTTCTTTTTGCATTTCTTCGATAGTACTGAAATTTGATTCTTTTTTTGCCATTTTATTATTCTCCGATTTTTATAATTCCATATATTAAAGTTTTGAAATGAATATCAACACTATTCATTTTTTCATCGAGTTCCTTGATTTTACGATTATGATTGTCGACACAGTGTTCAAGTTGACTTTCTTTCATCAATTTAATTTTGTCATCTGTAGTTTCTCCTAGTACAGATTCGATTGAAAGTTTTTCAGCACGGAAACTTGTATCAAGACTTCTTTTTTTGAAGTCTATAATCTTCTTAGTTTTCTGAACAAAGTTTTCTTTTTCCTGTTCCCAGCGATTTTGATGTATTGTATTTAAATTGTTCCATGAATCACGATTTGGATTTAGAATATTTGCAAGTTTTTCAGAACTTGCGAGATTATCTTCAATTAATTTTTCTAACTCTTCAGATTCTGCAATTGTAACAATTTTTGTATCAGTTGTAACTCCTGTATATTTCCATTGGAAAGTCATAAAATAATATTCATCTTTATATAATGAACTTACGTTGAAATCAGATTTATTTAAATTTAAGCAAACATATCGTGGTTTTGAAATATCAATTAATTGTGCTGCCTGTTTTACAAGAGGGTGTTGTACATTTAATAACATACATTTTTCATTAGATGATTTTTCGTCTGAATTAAAAGAAACTGCTAGATATTGGTCACCTTTCTTTAACCAGCGTTCCCAATAAAGATTTATACCAGTATTCTTAACGCCTAGTTTTTTATAATCATTAAGAAGAATCTCTTTTAACTCTTTTGAAACTCTTAAATGATATAAGGTTTTATCAGTTTCAATTTCGAATTGATTGTAACCAATATGTTCAAGATAATCTTTTACAAGAAGTTTTAATTCATCAGGAGAAGACCATTCATTTGTAGCTTCTTTTATATCTTTCTCCATCTCTTCTTTGTTTATCTTAATTCCAAGTAAATTATATTGTTCATCTTCTAGACGTTCATTTTCCTGAATTAAGCGGATTTTATTATCTGCAAGCTGCAGTAATTTTTCTTCTTGTTCTTCTTTTGTTAATTCAAAGGAACTTGCTATATGATTTATTTCTTCAGCAATTTCTCCGAGTATGCCTTCACAATCTCCAATTGAATGTTTAAAAACGCCAATGCGTGTTAAACATCTATCAAATATGGTTTTATCGATTGTTCCTTTTGTAATCATATTTACAATCACAACAGCTTCGCTTTTCTGACCATTACGGTCAATACGACCGATTCTCTGTTCAACTTTCATAGGATTCCATGGAAGATCATAATTAACCATGTAATCACAGAACTGATAGTCCAAACCTTCACAGCCAACTTCGGAGAATAGCATAATATCTATTGCATTAGGATCTGACTTGTCTAAAATGAATCGCTTTCGTAATGCACGACGATCATCATCTGGAACATCCCCATGTATTACAGCAACTCTATAATTTTCCTGTTCAAACTTTTTAATCAAATACGATAAGGTATGACGGAATGTACTGAAAATAATAATCTTATTTTTTTCCATTTCCTGTTTTTCCTTTATGGTCTGAAGAAGTTGTTCAAACTTCAAATCTTTTGAAGGAAATTTTTCTGCCTCATGTTTTAAATAAACAAAACGTTCTTTTACTTTATCAACTATATCTTTTAAGGAATCTTCATCAGCTTCTGAATATGCTTCAAAAATAGCAGAGAGATTACGATTCATAATCTGATTAAGAAGAGGAACCATTCCAAAAATACAACTTGCACACTGACGTTCAATCATACACATCATAAAAGCTACATTAGGGCCATGTATCAACTGCATGATTTCTTTTTCTGTTTCTAGTAAATCTGTATAAAATGCAAGTTGTTCCTCAGTGAAATCTACTTCAACAGTAAGCGGTTTTCTTAATGTAAAGTTTCCAATATCACGACGTCTGGTTCTATTTATAATTGTGCTGAATGTATTAAGTTGTTCAATTTCAGTTATTAATCTGACACGACTTTCTTCTGAAATATCTGGTGCTTTTAATCTATCTTTTAAGTCATCATATTCAGGATTATCTTTAAAAGCAGAAAGACCCCATTGAGTATTTTCTGCATCCTTTAAAAGAGAAACTGCTTCATTCTGCCAGTTTAAATCTTTATGGCGGATTACAGAGGCTGCTTTATTTATATACTGATTTGGCTCAAGCATTTTCTTAAATGTCTGCCTATCAATAAATAAATCTGGACGTAAGGAATTTAATAAAACAAATAAATCATCGCTACCAAGTTCAAGTGGAGTAGCTGTCAGGAATACAACAGCTGTTGAATTCTGTACAAAATAATGAACCACTTTATTTCGGCTTGTAGCAGGATTTTTAATATGATGAGCTTCATCAACAATTACTAAATCAAATCTAGGTGGAGGGTCTAAAGTTAAAAGACCTTTGTGTTTTGTATTTGTATTTTTTTTAGTTCCTGTTAATAATTCGTCATCAAACAAAGAATATGGAATGATGCATCTTTTGAAACGTGACGGCCATTCACCATTCATATCTGTTTCTTCAATACAGAAACGTAAATCTTTACCTGTAAGAGGAATGAATTCTTCTCCAAAACGTTTTAATTCATCTTCCCATTTCTTTTCTGAAATCAAAGGTTTAGGACAAATAATGGCAACTGATTCTACATCTTTACGAGCTTCAAGTTCTTTTAATATTAATTCGGCTTCGATTGTTTTACCAACACCGACACTATCTGCAATTAAGATTCTTGGTTCATCAGATTTAATGAACTTTAAGACAGGTCTATACTGATATGGGATGTAAGTAATATTACCTGAGTTCAAAGAAAAGAGAGAAGAATTATTAGGTTCCCTGATTTCTGTAGCAGACATGTAGGTATGGAAATCTGAATAATCTGAGAACTCTATAATTGACTTTGATTCTTCGGAAATATCAAGAAGTTGGGAAGGATAAAAGGTTTTGACTTCGCCATCAATAAAGACAGAATAAACTCCATCATCTGTTATAGCTGTAATAGCACCTTTTTTTGATGAATCAGATTTTAAGCAAATTACTTGACCAACTTTGAAATTGTACATTTTAATATTATAGCACTAGAATACAGAATTTACCATTTCACTATTTTAATCTATTGAATATTTGATAATAAGATATTATCCTATAATGAACTGATAAAAATCAGTTGGACGGTTTGGGGACATAAGGAGTTATTATGTTTAAATTACTTAATGCCAAAACCGTGAAGCCTTATAAGAGTTTCTGTTCTGATAAATTAAATCAACTTAAAAATGTAATGTCCAATGATTATGGGTTTGAATGTGATTTTAGCCTGATTGGTAGTGGAGCAAGAAATCTGGTTACTCAGAATGAGAACGAACCATTTGATTTAGACTACAATTTCTATTTTTACAGTTTTCCAGAAGATTTTGATATTAACTCAACTCAAGACCTTAAATGGCTTAAAGATACAATGAGAACAGAGTTGAATAATATTTTAAAGGATACAGCCTTTAATGATGCTCAGGATTCAACATCTGTTTTAACAGCTAGATTATTCTTTACTAATGATCCACAAAGAAAAGAATTTAGTTTTGATATTGCAATTCTTGCTAAAAACAAAATAGGAAATTATTGCAGACTTATTCATGACAAATCTTTTATTGAACGTTTTTATTGGAATGAAGTTCCTAATTCAGAAAACGTTTATGATAAAGCTGAAGAATTAAAAGAAAATGGCTGGTGGGAAGATGTGAGAGATAAATATCTGGAACTTAAAAATATGTATCTTACATGTTTTGATTTTCATCAACATCCATCATATGTTTGCTTTGTTGAAGCTGTAAATCTTATTTATCAACAATACGAAAACTATTAATTTTCTTTTTCCCCCGTGCCCCCAAGAGCGGCTGGCGCCTTTATCCGCACTGAGAGTAAAGCGGTGCCGGAACAAGAGTTCTGATAGAAAGCAGAATATGTGCTCTTTACAGTAAACGACAGCGTCGACATTGTAAGATAGTCCTCGGAACGAAGATAGGCGGATAAGCTAAAAATTGCTGTCGCAATTTTTTTAACAGCGATGTTTGCATAGCAAACTCGATCACTTTGTTATTGAACACCGGCCGCCAGCGGCCTTACACAAGTTATAATCTTGAATAAACTTCCGTTTTCTGATAGTATAATCAAACATTTTTAGAGATATAAGGAGCTTTAAGAAAATGAGTAAGCAGACAATCGAAGCTAAAACAAGAACAGCAACAGGTAAAACAGCTGCTAAAAATCTTCGCAAAGAAGGACGTATCCCTGCCGTTGTATACAACTCAAAAGGTGAGGCTACATCAATCGAAGTAGGCGAAGTAGAATTCAACAAAGTTTGGAGAACAATTACTCCAACAACTTCTGTAACATTAAAAGTTGATGGAAAAGATTCATTGGCTTTGATCAAAGATGTAGAATACAACATCCGTAATGACAAAGTTTTGCATGCAGATTTCTTCGTTCCAGAAGCAGATGACAAATTGGTAATGAAGATTAAGATTCACTATACAGGAACTCCAGCTGGTGTTCTTCGTGGTGGTTTCAAGAAAGAACGCAATAACGAAATCAAAATTAAGGCAAAAATTGCTGATCTTCCAGAAACAATTACTGCTGATATTTCAAAGATTAACGTTAGTGAAGCTCTCCGCGTAAAGGATATTGATCTTGGAAAGAATGTTGAAATTCTTACTCCAGCAGAACTTCCTTTAGTAACTGTATCACCAGCACGTGGTTAGTTCTCGTAATTACACATAAATTAGTGTATAATAAAGGCTGTCCTTTTTTGAAGGATGGCCTTTTTTTATGTATAAATTTGAAGAAAAAGTTTTAGCAGGATTAAGAAAATGTACAGCAGATAAGCTTTCTGAATATAAGTTTGGAATTGCCGTATCTGGTGGAGCTGATTCTGTTGCTCTTTTGAACGCTCTTGTTAATATCCTTTCACCACTGAATGTTAAATTATATGTAATAACAGTAAATCATAATATCAGGCCTGAAGAAGAAACTGCAGGTGATGCTGCTTTTGTTCTGGAACTTTGTAAAAATCTTGAACGGAATGGAAAAAAACTTGAAGCAGAACTTGTTGAACTTGAAAAAGGGCTTGTTTTTTCTTATGCAAAAGAACGTCAGTCTGGGGTGGAAGAAGCGGCCCGAACTTTACGCTATGAAGCTTTTGAAAATTTTATAGAAAATCACAAACTTGATTATCTTTGTCTGGCTCATAATAAAAATGATCAGCTGGAAACTCTTTTGATGCGGTATCTTTCTGGTGCGTCTGTTGAAGCTCTGGGTGGAATAAGGGCTGTCCGTGGAAAATATATTCGTCCTATGCTGGATATTGAACGGTCTGAAATTGAAGAATATCTGAAAATCTTAAACTGTTCATATAGAACCGATAAAACTAATTTTGATGCCCAGTATCTGAGAAATAAAATAAGATTGAAACTTGTTCCTTTCTTAAATGAAAATTTTTCTGGCTGGGCTAGCAGTATCCTGAATGCTGGAGAAAGGTATCGTCTGGATGGTGAGTATATAGAAGAAGCTTTGCAAGCATTTCCTTTAGAAAAAACTGAGGGTGGTGTTCAAATCTCTTTGGAAGCCTTTTTGAAACTTCCAGCAGCTTTGAAATCTCGTGTTTTAATCAAAGCTTTTAATCTTGCTGGTCAGACAAAAAGAATACCTCAGGCCTTCCTTAATGATGTAATTAATTCTCTTTCGCTCTCGGATACTTTCAGATTTAAAAAGATTTATGGTCAGATGGAGATTGAATGTCAAAAATCCTCTCTTTTTATAAAAAAATATGATAAAAGCGAAACTGATTTAGAGTTTTTTGTTATAATAGAAAATACAGGCATATATGAGTTACCATTCGGGTCTCTTTGTGTTTTTAATAAAGAGGGAACTGAAGGTGGAAAAATATCTGCCCTTATATCTAACAATGATTTGAAATCTGAGTTAGAAGTTTCTCTGCCGGTAATTGTAAGAAGTATTCGTCCAGATGATGAAATTGAAACTGCTGACAGAAAAATGAAGAAAATTACTGATATTTTGAATGACTGGAAAGTTCCTTCCACCGACAAAATGTTTCTTCCTGTTTTTCAGGAGCTGGAAGGAAAGGAACAGAAGATAACAGGGCTTTTAGGAGCCTTTCTTGGTTATAAGGATTGGATTGTAAAAGTATGAAAAAGTGTTTTATAGGATTTCTTCTTTTTTTGACTTTTGGACTTCTTTTTGCTCAGAATTCTGCTAATTCTGCAAACAGAAATACAGCCCTAAGATGTTTAAAACTTGCAGAAAACTGTCTGGTTGGGAAGGACTGGAGTAATGCCCTGAAGCAGGCAGAATTAGGGTTGACTTATGATGATTCAATTTCTGATTTAGTTTATGTAAAAGCCGCTGCTGAAATCAATTTGCAGAAAACAAAGGCTTATGTCTTAAGTATAATAGAAGAAGCTTTTATGAAGGATAACTGGGTTGCCAATAATAAAAATGGAGCAAGAATCCTTTATGCAGATCTTCTTTCGGCAACCGGTTCCTACACCAAATCAATGTCTGTTCTGGATTCAAATCCTTTAATTTATTCTTCAGATGCAGAATTTATTCGTATCAAAAATCTGTATAGAATTGGAAGTGAAGAGTCTGTAAATAATGCTCGTCTGAAACTTAATACTGCAAGACGAGTTTATCCTGAAGATTCACGTTTTCCAAATCTCTTTTTTATGTTCGAATATATGTTCTTAAACTCAAGTGAATTATCAGATGGACACTATGAAATTCCTGAAATTGTAAAAACAATCTCTAGTTTTTATATTTCAAAACTGCCGGATTATTCTTCTGAAAATAATGAACTTGAATTGTATGCGGCATTTTTTGCTGATGGTGAAGAACAGCTTCGTCTGGTTAAAGCTCTGGATGCAAAACATACAGGAGAACATGCCTTACTTTCTCTGATAGCTCTTAAAACCGGAGTTTACAGTGATCAGCAGGCTTATGATTCTTTTTTTGAAGCAACTAATTCTTCTATATCTTTGCGTTCACTGGATACTCTTGCGTACTATCTGAAAGAGCCGGAAGTTCGTCAAAAACTGATGGAAAAAATCCTGAATTATGATGGAAAACTTTATATTGACGATAATTTTGATCTCCAGGAAGAAATAGAAATTACTTACGAAACAGGCCGTCCAAAATATATCAGGTATGACCAGAATAATGATGGAGTGAATGATCTTTATATCAGCTGTGATTTTGGGCTTCCTCTTATGGTTCATTTTGAGGCTAATAAATCTGAAGTTTTCTATGATAATTTTCCTTCAGTTCAAAGAGTGTCTTTCCTTTCTGACAATTATGATTTTAATTTCCTGCATGATGAATATTATTTTTCACCTTTTGAAATGGTAAAAGATTCTTTCTTTGAAGATTATGGTCTTGAGTTTTATATCCCTCGTTTTTCTCCAGAAATTACAGTTCCATCCACCGCTGAAATGCTTGTAAAAACAGCTTCTGTCAGTCTTCCTGTAAGTGAAAGAGATGCTGCTTATGTAAAATATAATACTCTGGAAGGTCATCTTGTTTATGCAAACTTTTACGAAAAAGATGTCCGCTATGCCTATTGTGATTTTACAGATGAATTTCCAATTATAAGATATGTTGATTATGATAATGACGGATATTTTGAAACTACAGAATTTTTTGATCAGGTTCAGGATGATTCCCTTTATGATAAAGATGCTGTTTCAAGAATTTTTGGAAATATCTTCGGTGATGAAAAAATCTATCTTTCAAAAGTTATGATTGACCGTAATGGAAATACTTTCTATGAGTTTAATGAGTCTTATCTTGAAAATAATGGAAAAATCACACTTTGGGATAATGATGATAATGGAATATGGGATTGTCAGTATATCAGGCATCCGGCAAAAGATGGTGAAAAACTGCTTGAAGAAACAATCTTCTTTGATACAAACGGACTTCCTTTAATCACTCTTACAATTATGGATGAAATTCCTGTAAAAATGATTTACAAAGATTCTGAGGTAATGATTTATGCCGGACAAAATGATAATTTTTACTGGATTGATGAAAATGGTAGTTCTGAACAGGAAAAAGCCGTTTTGGAATATCTGAAAAAATCAAGTGTTCAGGGCTCAATTGATATTGTACAGACTCAGGAAAGCAGAGTTTCTGTCATTAGAGTTGGAAATAATTATTTTTGTAAGATAATTCCTCCTTCTTATATTGATGATGAAGATGGAGAAGCTGCTTCCAGGGAAAGTGAATAATGAATAAAAATATAAAAAAGTTTTTTCTTATTGCAGGAATTTGTAGTTTTACATCTGTTTTTGTATCATGTTTTTCCTTAAAACAACCAAAATCAATTCCTCAAGCTATCAATTATTCTGATGAAGATATAGTAAATATTGAAATCGACAGAATTAATACAATGCTGGAGACACAGCCTGTACAGGCCTACTGGCGTTCCCTGCTGCTTGGTCGTGAAGATGTAATCAAAAGAGCACAAAATGTTCTGGTCCTTCTGTTTGAAAATGCTATAAATGAAAAAGATTATTTTTCTGCAAAAAAATATTATAAATCCCTGGTAACTGGTGGCTGGACTTCTGATAAATACACTGATTCTGAAGTTGAAAAACTTTTTCTTCAGGATGTTCCAGGCCTTCAGAAAAATAAAAAGACTCCTAAAAATATTTCTGAATGTATGGATGCAACAGTTACTGTCTGGGTGGATCGTGGAATTAAAGTTGTAAATGGCAGCGGATATGCAGATATTTTTATAGGTTCAGGATTTTTTATTGATGAAAGGGGATACCTTATTACAAATTATCACGTAATAGATTCAATGGTAAATCCAAAATACGAAGGATATTCAAGACTTTATATAAAACTTCTGGAAGATCCTGATACAAAAATTCCTGCAAAAGTTGTGGGGTATGATCCTGTTCTTGATCTGGCACTTTTAAAGGTGGAAATAAAACCTGAATATGTACTGGATTTGGGCTCAAGTAAGGAACTTCATATTGGTGATAAAGTTTCGGCAATTGGAACTCCTGTTGGTCTGGAAGGAACTTTGACTTCCGGAATTATTTCTTCCACCGAGAGACGTTTGTTCACTTTGGGAAAAGTTTTTCAAATTGATGCTGCTGTAAACTCTGGAAACTCAGGCGGACCTTTGATTGATCAGGCTATGAAGGTGCAGGCTATAGTTTTTGCCGGAATGCCAAAATATCAGGGCCTAAACTTTGCCATTCCTGTTGAATATCTGCGTCAGGAGCTTGCCCTTTTGTACAATGGTGATGAAGTTCAGCACAGCTGGATTGCAGCCTATGGAAATACAAAGAGAAACGGTAATAAAAAAACAGGACTCGAAGTTCAGTATGTTTTGCCTGGTTCATCAGCTTTTATGTCGGGCCTTAAATATGGTGATGTAATAACCGAAGTTGATGGAAATAAAATCTCTTGTTTTGAAGATTTTCAATATTTAATGATGGCATACGAGCCGGAAACTATGCTCAAATGTAAATATCTTAACTCTGAGGAAGAGGAAAAGGAGATTTTTATTTATCTGTCAGTAAGGCCTGAAAATCCATCGGAAGTTGTGTATCGTACAGATTTTGCTTCTAATGCTTTTGTTCCTTTATTTGGAATGAAACTTGTACCTTCATCGACATTGAATAAAAATTCCTATACAATAGAGTATGTTATCAGAGGCAGTGCTGCTGATGAAATGAATTTTTCTGAATTTGATTTAATTCAAATTAGAGATATAAAACTTGATAAAGAAAATGAATATATTTATACACAGATTCTGACCAGACGCCGAAAGAAGGGCTTCCTGGATTTATCAATGGTTTTATCAACTGCTTACGATAATCCTTATTATTTTTAACTTGATCAAATTAGAGGACTGCTATGACAGAAATGAAGTTTAAACGCAACTTTTGTATTGTTGCCCATATTGACCATGGAAAATCAACCTTATCTGATCGTCTTATTCAAAAGGCTCATATTATTGACGAAAGAAAAATGATGAATCAGATTCTTGATAACATGGATATTGAAAGGGAAAGAGGAATTACAATCAAGAGTCAGGCAGTTACCATTCCATATCATGCTAAAGATGGTAATGATTATGAATTGAACTTTGTTGATACACCAGGCCACGTAGACTTTTCTTATGAAGTTTCCCGTGCAATTGCTTCTTGTGAAGGGGCTTTGCTGCTGGTTGATGCAACTCAGGGTGTAGAAAGTCAGACTGTAAGTAATATGTATATGGCTCTGGAGCATGACCTTACAATCGTTCCTGTAATTAATAAAATTGACCTTGCTTCAGCAGATGTTCCTTCCTGCCAGAACCAGATTGAAAATGAGCTGGGACTTGATCCTGCCGATACAATGTGTGTTTCTGCTAAAACTGGTGAAGGAATTGATGATTTACTAGAAGCTATAGTTACAAAATTTCCAGCCCCAAAGGGTGATCCGAACGGAAAACTTGCTGCTTTAATTTTTGACTGTCATTATGATGTTTACCGCGGCGTTGTGGTTCATGTTCGTGTGATGGAAGGCCGTCTTAAAACTGGTGATTTAATCAAAATGATGAGTACAAATACTGAATATAAAGTAGAGCAGTGTGGTGTATTCAAAATTAATTATGAAGAAACAGGAGTTCTGGAAGCTGGTGATGTAGGTTATATTATTTCTGGGCTTAAAACAGTTTCTGATGTTCGCGTTGGTGATACAATCACTACAGTTGAAAACGGTGCAGAGGAAGCTCTTCCTGGATTTAAGGAAGTAAAACCTGTTGTTTATTCATCAATTTATCCAATGGATTCTAATGATTATGAAGAACTTAAGGATTCAATGGAAAAACTCAAGCTTAATGATGCAAGTCTTGTTTATGAAAAGGATAATTCTTTGGCACTTGGAAATGGTTTCCGCTGTGGTTTTCTGGGACTTCTTCATCTTGAAATAATTCAGGAACGACTTGAGCGAGATTTTGATCAGGCTGTAATTTTTACAGCTCCATCTGTACGTTATCTGCTTCATCTTTCTAATGGTGAAGATATGTATATTGATAATCCTTCTGAATATCCTCAGGGACGAATCAGGGACTCAGAAGAGCCTTACATCAAGGCTTCTGTTATTACACCTGCAGAATTTCTTGGTTCTATTATTGCACTTTGTACAGAAAAACGTGGTGTTCAGACTAATATGCAGTATCTGGATACCAAACGTGTTGAACTGACTTATGAAATGCCACTTGCAGAAGTTCTTTTTGATTTTTACGACCGTTTGAAGAGCTACAGTCGTGGTTATGCTTCTTTTGATTATGAAGTAATTGGCTACAGATCTACAGACCTTGTAAAAGTTGATATTCTTTTGAACGGAAAAATTGTAGATGCTCTTTCACTTTTGACATTTAAACAGAATGCGGTGGACCGTGCCAGAAAGGTTTGTGAACGCCTTAAGAATGAAATTTCAAGACAGCAGTTTAAAGTTGCAATTCAAGGAGCAATTGGCGGTCAGATTATTGCACGCGAAACTGTTAATCCTGTTAGAAAAGACGTTCTTGCAAAATGTTATGGTGGTGATATCACCCGTAAGAGAAAGCTGCTTGAAAAACAGAAGGAAGGTAAAAAGCGCATGAAGATGGTTGGTGATGTTGAACTTCCACAGAGTGCCTTCCTTGCAGTTTTGAAAGAAAATGATGACCAGTAAGAAGATTTTTACAGCCATTTAAGGAAAAAGGATATTTCTGTACTTATTCTGTTTAAGAAGGACTGATTGTAATTAAATCTGCTTCCGTCTGCAAAATGAAGATAGAGATATTCTTTATCACTTATACGCTTTTTAATTTCTTCCTCCAGTTTCTCCACCTCTATGCTGGTTCTCCCTTTTAAAATATCAGACAGTTTTATCAATTCTTCTTTTTCTTTGTTAAGATATTCCTTGATTTTCGCTTTTTCGCTGTCTGAAAAGGCTTTGTTTGGGATTTCAATATTTTGAGAAAGTCCTTCTTGCGGAAGTTTTTTTGTAATATTTAGAGGAATTCCACATAATGAAGAATCAAAGAGATTTTTTTCCTTACAAAAATACTGATTAAAAAGTTCTGCATAAGAAGCAAGGTTTGGACTTGTAAAAAATTGATTTCCACTTTTATCGGTGAATTTCCTGTTTGCCGGTGCAAAGGCTGCAGAAAGATTATCTATTGCCTTCAGACGGTTTGTCTGGATTAATCTTTGTAAATGCGATATGCTTTCTTTTGCATGAGTTGGCCCTGCTGAGAATGAAAAATCAAGACCTGTTGTATAGACCGGAATTGAATCATCTTTTCGGAATTTGAGGGCATAATAAACTGCAGTGAGCCCAACTGAACCAAAGGGTGGATTTTTTTCCAGTTGAGGTATTTCTTTATAAAGTTTATCAGTAA
>CAMPAL010000043.1 GCA_946631855.1 uncultured Treponema sp.
GCAAGAATCTCCACCGGCATGTCCTTTGAACCTGACCCCAAAATTAACATTACAAGTTCTTCATCAAATGGAAAGGTAATTCCATGTTCCAGAGTTTTTTCTCTTACATCTGGCTTACAAAATGATAAATTTTTCATCATATATATAATTTCCAAGAAAGACGAAAAAAGGAAATCAAAACAAAAAATTCTTTCATTTTTTTGAATTTTGTGCCTTTTCTAAAGTAGATTTTTTTTACTCCGATTATTTTTATATGAAAAAAAACTCTTTTATCAAATTTTCAGTTCTCATTTTTATTTGTCTGACTATCATCAGTCTTTTTTCCTGTAAATCTTTACCCGGCAGAAAGCACAGAAATATTTCAAGAAAGATATTGGATTTAGGAGTTCTGACCCCAGAGGAACTTGCTGATTTTTTTATTCTGAATAATCCGGAAACAGATTATGATTATATTCTCCAGTTCGCCTCTTATTATGTTGATGAAGCCCTTGCAGAAGGAATTAATTCTGATCTTGCATTCGCACAAATGTGCCTCGAAACAGGCTTTCTGAAATTTGGTGGATTAGTTCAGGAAGATTTTCATAATTATTGTGGACTTGGTGCTATGGATGCAGAACACCCTGGCGAAAAATTTGAAAACGAACAGATGGGTATAAGAGCTCATATCCAGCACTTACAGGCCTACGCCACTAGAGAAGATGTAATTTTAAATAATGAATTGATTGACCCAAGGTATAACTGGGTTCATAAGACTAAATTTGTTCAGGATATATGGGGATTAGCCGGAACCTGGGCAACTGACCCAGATTACGGCCACAAGATAAATGCTATTTTAGAAAGAATGGAAACTATTTAATAGTACTTCCAATGTAAGGTTTATCATTTAAGATTGCTTCAATATTTGGAATATTTTTTCCACCAGCACAAATAACTGTCATTCCATTTTCATCAGCTTTTTTAGAAGCAATAGGATCAAAAGGACAGTTCTTTCCAGGTGTCCATTCATCTCCAACAATTTTACGGAAATCTGCCCAGGAAATTTCATCAATTGGTTTTGCATCAGGATTTTTTCTTGGGTCATCTGTATAAACCTTTTCAATGTTAGATAGATTTACAATTGTTTTTGCACCAAATTTTTCACCAAGATAAACGGCATCTGTATCTGTAGAAAAGCCTGGTTTCCATCCAGAAGCAATTAATACCTGTCCGTCGAACTTTACATCTTCTGCAGTAGGATTGTAAACAACATCATTTTTACAATAATCACCAAAAGAGGCTTTTAAAAGTTGTGCATTGATACGAGTTGCCATAATTCCAATCCAGTCAGCAGCATTTGCATCAAAAGAAGAGCCTGTTTTTTCACAAACTTCTTTATATCCATTCTGATAAACACGTGCTGGAGCTCCACCACCTGCTACAAGAATCAAACGGCGTGATTTATCTGCATCGAGCCAGGCTGTACACATTTTGATAAATTTTCCAAGAAAATCTGTATCTGGTTTATCAGGTACAATAATTGATCCACCTACACTTAAAACTTTTGTTGTCATAAAAATCCTCCAAAATTAGTAAACACCCTTTATAACTGGTATTCCCCAATAACTGCTATATTTTACAGTATTCTCATTTGCTTCTTCCCAGATAGACTGAAGGGCAAAACTTCTTGGGTGCTGAACAATTTTACTGTTAGCACTTACAGGTTTTAACTGACTCCATCCTCGTGAAAAAGTTATATGATGAGAATCTAAATTTCCAAAATAATACTCTACAGAATCACTGATTCCACTGTCCAGCCACTGTTTGAATGTTAATCCATCACCCAAAGCAGGATCAACCGGAACCCAGCCTACTTTGCTGATATAAATTTCACACCACCAGTGGGCCTGGGTCGAAAGATCTGAACCAATAAGAACACCACAGTCAGTTAATGCCGGAATTTCTGCTGCACGGGCAAGAGCTGTAAAAATAACCGCATAATCATATGCATCACCCTTGAATTTTTTAAGCAAATCGAGCGGATCGGCATCATTTTTTCTGAGCTCTTTTGTTATTTCAAAATTGTTCAGCATATAATCATAAATAAGACGGGCTTTTTTGTAAGCATTTGTTTCTCTACCAATAATTTTTTTGCACAAATCTGTAATTTCGCTGTTTTCAGAAGGAATTAAATTATCTGGTCTTAAAGCCTTTGAAAGAAGATTTTTATTTGTATCCTTGTAGTTTCCAATTTTTGCTGCATTTACGTTTGTATTAACTTCATAAACCGGCAGAACGAAAGTCTGATTAAAAACAGTTTTCTGGCTATTATTACGATTTACCGAAAGCTGGTGGATTAAAACATTCTGATAATTTTCCAGAACTGGGGCTGGTGTTACTTCAGTAATTTCTACATCAGGCTGAGAACAAGTTGTAAATGGAATTGGACAACGCAAAGTGATTGTAGACACGTCTTTTGTAACTATATCAGCTATATCTGCAGAATACTGAACAAGATAAATCTTTTTATTTACGAAAGATTTCTTTCCGGCATCATTGTTGATTGTAATATTTTTCCCAACAGATTTTTCTTTACCTGTATCAACCACCACAAGCCCGGTACAAGCACCATCAGGAACCCGCACTTTAATTTCTGTATTTGACCAGGAAATATAATCAAACTCATCTTCATTTCCAGAAATCATGTTTTCTGTAAGCAGAACGATATTTTTATATTCCGATTCAGCAATCTTATTGTTGTAATCAATTGTGAACAAAACTTTTGACTGATTTTTTGCATCACCAAAATTGTTTCCCTGTATAACCAGTTCATCCCCAACATTCAGTTTTTCAGAAGAAAGATAAGTGATTACAGGACGACTTACCTGTTGAACAGCTGGAACCGGAACAGGAATATCAACCTCATTTGCAAAAAGTGCTGGTTTTGATCTCAGATTTTTTGTTCCAACAATTACAAGTCCATCCTGAATATTGGCAGGAAGTACAAGTTTGATTGAAGTGTCTGACCAGGAAATGTAAGAACTGGCAGTAAGTTTTGCTCCAGCAATTTCAACGTAACTCATATCACGCACATTACCAAAATTCTTACCGGTGATTAAAACAACATCTCCAGGAGAACCAACTGGAGGATTTATAGATTCAATTTCAGGAACAGGTTTATTCTTATTGCTTATAAAATATATTAATGAAAAAACTAAAATGATAATTAAAAAGATGATACCTGCTCTTAAAAGAGGGTATCGTCTGATTGAGTAATTAATTTTTCCAGATGAATTCACTAAAATTTACCTGATATTACGCCCATTGGTACGTTAATTTCTGTAACTACAGGAATTTCGCCTACTCCAGGGACACTAATCCTTATAGAGATTGTCTCATCCTCAAGAGCTGGTCGTAATACATCAACATCTTTAACATTTTTTGCAAGAGTTGATCCGTTTTCGATTCCTGCTTCAGGATGAATGACTGTATCTAATATATTACCCGAAACAAGCACACTTCTTCCACTATTTAATGAAACATTATTGGCAGAAAGTACATTCGATGGTGAAGGAATTGATGTATTTGATGAAGAAACAGCCAGTGACTGAGCATCAGAAGCTTTTGTATTAAAACGAACAGGAATGATAAGGGCAAAAACCGCTGCTGCAGCTGCCGCAGTTAATCCATATTTGAATGAAACATTTACAGGTTTCTTTGATTTTTCTACATTATTTTTATAGGCCATCTTTATTTGAAGGCGTTCGTAACTTTTATCAAGGAAAGAATCATCAAGTTTTACTGAATCAGAATCTGCTTTAAGTGCAGAATGAACAAGTTTTAACTCATTCAGTTCCTTCTGACATTTTGGACAGTTTTTTACGTGTTCTTCATACTGAACTTTGTAATTTTCAGGCAATTCGTTATCTAAATAAATAGAATGAATATCTTTACTCGGGCAAAAAGACATTTTCCTCTCCTATTATCTTAACAAGCTGCTCTCTTGCTCTGAAGATTCTGACTTTTACATTTCCTTCTGTAATTCCTAAAACCTTACCGATTTCCTTATAGTTAAGATCTGCATACTCTCTTAACATAAGTACGTCCTGAAGATTTTTTGGCAGTTTCTTCAAAGCTTCTCTAGCTTTATTAATAGTTTCCTGTTTTAATAAATCAGTTTCTCCAGAATCTGATTTCCTGTGATCCTCATAAAGAACTTTTTCGTAAGCTTTACGCTCGCGGTCCTTTCTCTTGATGTAATTTAATGAAGCATTCTTTACAACTCTTATAAGCCAGTATTTCGCATCATTAATTGACGGAAACACAAGACCTTTTTCATTAGCCTTAATTAAGGAATCATGAGCCAGGTCTTCTGCAGCTTCTTCATCATTTACAATTTTAAATGAGATTTTGAAGAGCATTTGCATTGAAGCATCATAAATTTTCTTAAAGTCAGCAGGTTTTGAAGCATCAAGCTTTTCCATTCCTTCATTCTGACTTACATCTATAAAATTAAACACGGAAAGATCCTAAAAGTTACAAAAATTTAAAAAAACTACGAGCGCTTCCAGGTTGGACCGTTCGGTGTATCTATAATAATAACACCGCGGGCACTCAAAAGGTTACGGATTTCATCTGCACGGGCAAAATCTTTATTTTTCTTAGCCTGAGTTCTTTCTGCAACCAAAGCGTCAATTTCAGCAGCTTCAGGATCGCCTGAATGATCTATTACATTTGCCTGTTCTGCTTTTTCAATTTCAGCAAGAGCTTTAAATCCATTTTCAATTACACTAAGACTTAAAACCTTGTCCATTTTATAGATTGCACTTAAAGCATCAGAAGCCTTTACACCACCCTTGCCATTCGATTCTTTTTGCATAGCAGCCATGGCGATTGGTGTTGCAAGGTCATTCGAAAGACCTTCTCGGAATTTTGCAAGATTTTCGTCTTCAAAATCAATTTTTTCAAGAATCTGAGAGAAGTTCTTTTCTGTAAGTCCAAGATTTTCTTCTTTATTTGCTTTTGCAATAAGTTTTGCAATTCTCTGACTTAAAGCGGCACGAGAAGATTTTGCAGAATTAAGTGCATCAAAAGAGAATACAAGCTGTTTACGGTAATGTCCGCCCAAAAGGAAGAAACGGTAATCCAGTGGTTCATAGCCCTTGTCTTTAAGAGAGAAACCTTTTTCTGCAGGTAAAGTTGTCTGCAGGGTGATAAAGTGTCCAGAAGATTTAGACATTTTTCCACCTTCCAGAATAAGGAATTCATTGTGGAGCCAGTACTTTACCCAAGGACCTTCTTTTTTGTCTTCTTCGCTGAAAGAACCTTCTGACTGGGCAATTTCGTTTGTGTGATGAACTGGAACATGATCAATTCCACCTGTATGAATATCAATATGTTTTCCAAGATATTTCATACTCATGGCAGAACATTCAATATGCCATCCAGGATAACCGCGTCCCCATGGAGAATCCCAGGTCATTGCCTGATCTTCAAATTTTGATTTTGTAAACCAGAGTACAAAGTCACCAGGATTACGTTTGTTATCATCAACAACAACAACCTTACGCTTTCCTGCACCTGCCTTAAGTTCATCAAGGTTAAGATTTGCAAGTTTTCCATAATCAGGATAAGTAGAAATATCATAATAAAGATTTCCACCAGCCATGTAAGTATGACCATTAGCTTCAATCTTTTTGATAAGTTCTATCATTTCGTTGATATGTTCTGTTGCCTTACAAATTACATCTGGATGACGGATATTCAAGGCATCAATATCTTTCATAAAGGCATCGGTGTAGAACTGGGCAACTTCCAGAACAGACTGATGACGTTCAGCGGCAGACTTTTTCATTTTGTCTTCACCTTCATCATTATCGCCGGTAAGGTGTCCTACATCTGTAATATTCATAACATGCTTAATTTTATAACCAAGCATTGTCAAAGTCTTATCAAGAATATCAAGGAAAACATAAGCTCTTAAGTTTCCAATATGAGCATAATTATATACTGTAGGTCCACAACCATAAAATCCAACAAATCCTTCGTGGATTGGCTTAAACTCTTCCATTTTGTGACCCATTGTATTGTACAGTTTCAGACTCATATAACTACCTCGTATTTAAAATATTAACTTAGTGATATTAGCACTTTTTTTCTCTTCATTCTATATGAGATTTTTTTTACCCCAGTTTTGAATAAAATCTGCAGGATTCTTACTTAACAGAGCTTTTACAAAAAGCAGATTTGTCTGACTAAAAACATTCTGCATAATTTCCTGCTGTTCTGCTGTAAATTTACTTAAAACCCAGTCGGCAACTCCAATTTTATCATTGTCAGGACGACCAATTCCAAAACGAAGACGCCAGAAATCAGGGGTGTTCAAAACAGCTTTTGTAGAACGAAGTCCATTATGTCCACCCAAGCCTCCGCTCCATTTCCAGCTTACAAAACCAGGCTGAAGTTCCAGTTCATCATGAACAACAAGAATCTCTTCCGGCTTTATCTTATAAAAATTTGCAACTTCTATAATTGAATCACCAGAAAGATTCATATAAGTCATAGGTTTAAGAAAATAGATATGGGCAGGAGCTTCTTCCGGAACCAGAACAGGACTTCCATCCTTTTTAGAACAGATTTTTGCATCACATGCCCATTGAGAAAGTTCAGCTGGTGTAATTACAGCAAGTTCCCCTTTGAACTTACTCTGCCAGCTTAATTTGTTTGCAAATGGAAAAGAATCTTCAAAGTACCAGGCAACATTATGTCTGGTTTTTTCATATTCTTTTCCGTAATTTCCTAAAAATGCTACAAGTTTAATCATTTTATAAAATCTTCTGCGTTTTTATTGAATTTTTCAACGTTGTAAGAAGAAAGTTCAAACACGTAAGGGCTTTCGCTTGAAACTGCAAAATAAGTTGTTTCACCATCTTCTGTTGCTGCATCAACTTTGTAAATTTCAATACTTGCTGTGTCAAAAGTATGTCCAACTTTTGCAGTAAGCAGCAGTTCTCCATTAAGATTATGTGGCTTTATATCATCATCATACCATTTTGAAGTAGTAAGATATGCCAGTGCTTCAAGAACATTTTTAGCCTTTGCTGAATCAACTTCTTTGTCTGGAACTGAAAATGACCAGCTTTCCGAATTACCAGAAACAAGTCTGCTCAAAGACCAGTTTTCTCCATCAGCCTTAGTTACTCCTAATGAAGAAATAGTATTTTTATCAAAATCCCAGATTACTTTTGAACGAAGTGCATCTACAGTAGTATCAAAAGTATTTCTTAAACTTCCTGAAGCAAGATAAATATCATTTCCTTTATCAAGAGTGATGTAAGACTGAGAACTTGAAGCGGCATCCTTTCCAATAGAGAAGGAACGTAAGATTTTTCCAGCCTTTTTAATTTCAACTGAAATTTTCTTTCCGTCTGTAAGTTCATATTTTGTAAGATTATTTTCATTTACACTGGCAATCTTATCCAAAGCTCTGATTGATGATGAAGCTTCAATTAAACTTTCAACTGTAGAAGTAATAACCGGATATTTTGAATCAGAAACAAACCAGTTATCATTTTCTTTGGTGAGTAAAATTGTTTCTGATGGAGTTACGATTGTAATTTCGTCAGGCTTTCCATCATATGTAAAAGTTTTTACACCATCACCAGCTGAAACAATTCCCTGAATAATACAAACTGCAAGCAGAACTAAATCTGCAATTATTAAAACTAATTTTCTGGTTTTCATATTTCGAACTCCCGTTTATTTTGTAATTGTTCTTGTATCATTTGGATTATATTTTTTATTGATTTGTCGACGGCGTCTTGAACGACTTCTTAAAACCAGTAATCCGCATACAATCAGAATGAGTACAAGTCCATACTGACAGAAATACTTCCAGAAATTAGCAGCTGCCATTGACTTAATTGTCAAAGTATTAATGCTAAGATTTTTTGAACGCATGATACACAAATCTTCTTTACCGTTCATGTAATCAACAACATTCATTAAGAAAAGTGCAACCGGAGTTGAAGAATTTTCATCAATAACCTGATAAGTTGTTACGGCAGAAGAACCAAGTACAAAAACTTTTCCAGGCATTACGCTTGATTTTACATGGCTAGTTGCAGAAAGTTCACCAGCAGGAAGAGGATTTCCATTTTCATCTTTTACAGTAGATTCTGGAGCCTGATCAAATGCACTCTTAAATTTACCTTCAAGCAATACAGCTAAATCATAAGTCTTAAACTGAGATTTATCAGCAGGTGGTGTAAGAACCATAGGATTCAGGAAAATATTTTCTGACTGAGTCCATGCCTGATTTGAAGTTTTAATAAGAACTGTTGTTTTAAGATCTTTATCATCCTTAGCGGCAGAGGCATCCAGAGAACTGTTCTGAAGCATAATTATGTTACCAAGATTGTTTGTAATTGTGCTTTTCTTTGCCATCTGTTCTTTCTGTAATACAGGAACCCAGTAAAGATTAAGTTTTCCATAATTCTGGTCACTTGCTGAATAACACTTTGTATCAAAAACCAGATTGTTTTCAACTTTTACACCATAAGTTTCAAGAAGACGACTAAGATTTACATTATTTGGTGTAAACTGCTGTCCACCAGTGTATTGTGCGTTTGGATTCATAGACATTCCATCTACAAAGAAGAGAACGTTTCCACCACGCATAACAAACTGATCTATTTTGTACAATTCTTCTTCTGTAAAATCGCTGGAAGGACCGTCAATGATGATAGAATTCATTCCTGCTGGAATATTTGCTGAATTCAAATCAATATCAACAAATTCATAAAGACCAGCAATCATTTTCTGGAAATTTTTAGAACCTTTTTCGTCTTCGTGGCTTAATTCACCATGACCAGTAATATAACCAATAGAAGTGATATTAGACAGAAGACTCTGCAAACCTTCAGAAATGGAAGTATCAACAGTTTCAAGACCACTTACAATATAGCCAAAGAAGGACTGTTCTATCTGCATCGGAAGCTGATAGAAGGAATCACCATTTTCGAGAATAAGTCCCAGAGAACCTTTTCGTAAGTTTCCATCTGCATCATTATAATTAATAGACTGAATACCATATTTTGATGAAAGGAATTCTGCTTCAGAAGAATTTGGACTTACACAGACAAATTCAAGACGATTCATATTTTCTTTATTTACTTTGTCAAAAGCATTACGAACAATATTTTCAGCCTGATCAAGTCCATTAATTCCAAACTTTTTGAGTTCATCACTTAAATAAAGAGTAAGTCTGATTTTTTCACCATTTTTAAGGCCTGCAAGAGCATCGGCAGTATTAATCATTTTTGAAATGGTGGAAGTAAGTTTATATTCAAATCCATCAGTTGTTGTAATAGGATTCAAAATTTCCTGGCTGTCGCCATAAGTTATTACAAGACCCATATAGCCCTGTTTAAAACCTACTTCTGTTGATTTTACTTCCTGAATCTGAATCTGTTGAAGTCCAAGAGACTGGGCAAGTTTTATATTCTCCTGTTTTTTCATATCCATATATGAAACAGAGAAGTTTTTATTACCAGCACCCTTGTATTCAACAAGAATATCTTTTACATACTGAGCAACATTTTCATATGCGGCAGGAAGATTATCATCAAAAAATACTCTTACAGAAAGTGGCTGTTCCAGATTTTTAACCAGTCGTTCACTTCCTTTTGAAAGGGAATAAGATTTTGGTTTTGTTAAATCAAATCTTACAAACAAAGAATGACTTACAATGTTCACAAGAATGAGCAGAATAATAAACAATGCAAAATCTGATTTAGGACTTTTTATCCAGTTTAAGAATTTTTTCATTTCAATCCCCCTAGTTCTTTGAGTTCTGTTCAATTTTTACTGTTAAAGTAAAGAACAGGGCTGTCAGAGAAATAAAATAAATCAAATCTCTGGTATCAATAATTCCCCGGGCAATTGAATTAAAATGAGAATTAGCCGAGAGATATGTAAAGAATGTAACAATCTGTGCAGGCATAAACACCATGAAAGTATCTATCAAAGTAAGCACAATACAGATGATAAAGCCTGTAAAAAAAGCAATAATCTGATTTTTTGTAAGAGATGTAGCAAAAATTCCTATAGCGGTGAAAGATGCACAAAGGAAAATTGCACCAAGATATCCACCAACAATTGGGCCATAGTCAGGAGTACCAAAAACTTCGGCTGGAATAATGTAGAACAAGGTTGGAGCTATAAGAATTAAAGAACTGATAAAAGATGCAAGATACTTTCCTGTTACAACCTGAACTTCTGTAACCGGAAGAGTCATCAAAGTTTCAATTGAACCAACTCTTTTTTCTTCTGCAAAAACACGCATTGTTAAAGCAGGAATGAAGAAAGAAAGGAAAAGTGGAAGATAGGTAAAAAAGTATCTTAATTCTGCACGATTATACAAATAGAAGGTAGAAAAAAAGAATATACCTGAAATAATTAAAAAAAGGCCTGTTACGATATAAGCGATTGGACTTGTAAAATATACAGATAGTTCACGCTTCATAATAACGAACGCAAGATTTTTAGATTTTTTTTCGCTCATTTATTTTGCCTCCGCTGTACTTTCTGTTAATGCATGGAATACATCTTCAAGACTGTTCTTGCTCTGAGCCGCCTCATAGATATCAAATCCACCATCTACAAGTTTCTTTATAAGCTGAGGACGGATTTCTACATCACCATTTACAGAAATAACCAGTTCCTCTTTGCCATCGTGAATATCATTTACGCTGACTGCAGAAACTCCTTCAATGGCTTTAGCAAGACTGGCAGCCTCATCAGCTGATTTTCCAGAACTTCCACAGGCAAAAGTAAGATATACCGAAGATGATGTTCCAATGCTGTTTTTAAGATTTTCAATAGAACTGTCTGCAACAAGTTTTCCACCACTGATAATAATTGCACGGCTGCAGAGAGTTTCAACTTCGCTCAAAATATGTGTAGAAACTATTACAGTTCGGGTTTTACCAATTTCACGGATGATGGCACGAACATCTTCTACCTGATTTGGGTCAAGTCCTGATGTAGGCTCATCAAGAATAAGAATTTCAGGATCGTTCATTAAAGCATGGGCAAGAGAAACTCTCTGACGGTTACCTCTGGAAAGTTCAGAAATGTTTTTGCTCATTACTTCTTCAAGACCGCATTCTTTACAAAGGTGTGGAACTTTTTCTTCCGGATCAGCACCCTGCATCTGGGCGATATATTTTAAATAATCTTCAACAATCATATCTCCATACAAAGGAGCAGATTCTGGCATATATCCAATTTTCTTTTTACCGGCAACAGGATTTTCAGAAATATCGATTCCATCGATTGTGATTGTTCCTGAACTTGGAGCAAGAAATCCTGTAATCATTCTCATTGTAGTTGTTTTGCCAGCACCGTTTGGTCCAAGAAGGCCTACAATTTGCCCGGTTGGAATTGAAAAGCTGACATCATTTACCGCACGAAAAGCCCCGAAATTACGGGAAACGTGGGAAACTTCTATCATTTTGAGTCCTCCAATTTTTTTTGTTATATATAGTTGAATATAATATAAAAACAATCATTAGTGAAATTTTGTTACGGAATGTAAAGCAGAAACAGCTGATTAAAAAGTCGATACAAAGGCCATACTGAAAGCACAACCACTTGTTCTTGGATAATATGAAAATATAAATTCAAAACTCAGCATTTCGCTGGACAAAACACCGATTGGTGAAGAAACATCCATGTTAATTTTTAAGTAAAGATTATCATCTATAAAGCAGGAACTTAACAGAGAACCCAGATAATTTTCTCTTCTTAAATCTGGCAGCTGAACTTTACTTGTATCATAGTCGAGTCGGAAATCATATCCACCAGTAACTCCAATTCTTGCTATATAAGACATGATTGTTCTGAGCCCATTGTGTGGTTCCCAGCCAAGAAGCAGAATTTCAGGATTAACTTCAAGGGCAGTACCAGTTTTATTAAGAAATTCTGCTGTTACTTTTGCTGGCAGACTCAAAACAAAACCGTTCCACATTTGCAGTGGTGTAAGTCTTGGAATATCAATTTCTCCAAACAAACCAAGATTAAGCTGACTTACACGCATGTAAATAAAATTATTTGCCTTATTAATTTCGTCCTGAGTGATTGTATGTCCGTCGGCAGCAATTTTTCCAACTTTTTTATTTAAAGCCTGAATTTCTGGACTTACCAGACGCAAGGAATACAAATCGCAGAAGAAATAGAATCTTGCACCAAGTTTCAGGCCTCTTTTTTCAAAAGGATTAACCCCATACTGGTGAATGTTAGAATAATAGCCTGTGGCAGAAAGTTCAAAAAAATCATAAGACTTATTCAAAGCAGGCCAGTTTGACATGCTCTTAAATTCATCAGTGCCTTTTAAATAAGAGTCATAATAATCTGTAGATGCACAATAAAGAGACTGTACATCAATCACCACCTTACTGAAATCCATTCCTTTCGGAAGTGTCCAGGCTGTACCCGCAATTGCTTCAAGTTTGTACTCGCCATCCAGGTTGAAACGGAAAAGTCCACCAGCTTTAATGTCCACCGGCGTAGAAGAATTTTCAAAAAAGAAAGAAAGTGATTTATCCTTTTTTATATCACTTTCTTCTTCTTCAATTTCAAGAAGAAAAGCCAGAGGAGCGTTGAAGGCCTGGGTCATTTCCAGATCAAGAAAAGACCAGCCCGCAGAAAGAGTAAACTTATTATTCAAAAAAGGGTCCGAATGAGTGGTGATTGTAGCACCAAGGCCCGGCCATTTTATAGCTCCGTCTTCCAGCGTGATTGTATGAACCGGCAGCATTGGAATTACACTCAAAGGGAACATGTATTTCAAAGGAAAATAAGTTGCCAGCTTCTTTCCGTTCAAAGTTTTTCCGTCAAACTGAATATCTTCTTCTACATAATCATAATTTACATTTTCCACCACTTTTAGCTGGCCTGGAGAAAATGTAAGTTTATCAAACTGAATATAAGACAATTCATTCTGATGAAGTTTTTTTGCACAATAATAAACGTTTTTATCTTTTATAAAAGGAGAATACAAACCGCCGGGTAAATCTTCATTTTGAAGGAAGATTTTTTCAGGACTAAAATTTTCATCCAGCAAAATATAGCCCATACGAACAAAAGAATTGCCTTTTCCAGAAATGTACTGAAAAGTATAGGCAAAATCTTCGGCTTTATTTTCCCTGATTTTCTGACTGTTCTTTTTTACAAGACGAAGATTGGTAATATCCAGATCAATATCATCACTTTCTTTAAGTTTCCAGGTCTTCTGAATTTTTTCGACATAGTTTAACTGAACAAAACTAATCTCATTATTTTCTGTAATAAGATATGAAAGCTGATTTTTTCCCGGTGCACACAAACAGGATGGAACTGCATTTTTTTGGAGGGCTTGTTCATACAGCAAAACCTGATCATCTTCATCATCAGCAGTTTTATAAATTTGAATGACCGGATATTTTTTCTGAATATTTACACCCGCAATAAGCAGTTCCCCCTGGTCAGACAAAAGAAGACAGGCATCTCTAAGAGGATAAGTCTGCTTCAAAAAAGTTCTTTCTTTCAAATCATAAATCCAGGTGACTTTCTTTTCGAATTCAGCCCTGTTTTTGACCTGTCTGTAAGAAACAGTAAGATAACGGCCATCTGGTGATAAAATCATGCGGTCAATCTTGTCGGCCAGGAAAAGTAACTGTCGAAGTTTGAAAGGACTGTCATAATCATACAAATCAACTTCATGCCTTATACCGTCATACCAGATATAACCATATTCAGAATAAATAAAATGCTGATAAAGACCTTCCTGATCTGTTTCAAAAATCTTTTCCACTTCCGAAGACAAGATTTCCATCTGATTAAGATTTTCTGGCAGAGGGATTGTCTCTACGAATTTTTTCCAGACATTATTCAAAAATTCACCATAAGTGAAGTAGAAAATTCCAGGCATAAAGTACAAATGCATTGCTCCACACTGAAGCCAGTATTTTTCAAACTTTTCATATCCATAGGTCTGAATAAGATAGGCAGTAAAAGCTGATGTTGCGGCGAATAAAAGTTCATTTCCAGGATAAATATCAAGAGTTACAGAACATTCATAATAACTTGGGAACTTTTTTTCATATTTAGCCTGAGATAAAATCTGAAGAAAATAAGCATCATTATAACGACCATATTTTTCAGGATTTTCCGGATCAGATGCCTGACCTTCCGCCAGATACGCACGACCTTCAATAAAAGAAAAAGGCAGGTTCACCAGAGAAACAGGTTCGTAACTTTCTCCCGCAAATCTGGAAATAAACTGATGAAAAGGAGTTCGAATTGCCTTTGAAAGGGCTCTGTAAATTTCATGATAAAAAAGTCCAAGAAGACTGTCCTTAAAACTTGTCTGATTATCCTGACCGACAGAATCAAAAACAACAATGCGGTTATAAGGGGACTGAGTGTATGTTACAGAAAGACTGTCTGAATCTGGAGAAATAACAACAGGTATGTGTAAATCCTGTTTAAATCCCGTTTCAGATTTTGCCAGTTCATAAAGATTATCAGCATTTTCTAAGAGTAAATTTGCAGTCTCTTTACATTGTGATGGAAACAAAATATCAAAATGCACAGTTTTTACAACATAAACTTTTCGGGGACGTGACATAACACTCTCCGTTGCAGAAAATAAAGCGGAGAGTGTCATAAAGAGAATCAGGACTAAACTTAAAAGCTTTTTTTTATACACTTTTTACTTGCAGAATTCTTCCAGAACCGATTTGAAAATTGCAAGTCCTTCATCAATTTCTTTATCAGAAATAACTAAAGGTGGGAGGAATCTAACAACATCGGCACCAGCAGTAGTTGTACAAAGTCCTCTTTCCAGACATTTTACTTCAATATCAAATGGTTTTACTTTAGTGTCAATCTGAGTTCCAATCATAAGACCTTTTCCACGAACGTCCTTTACAATTGGCAGATTCCATGAAGATATTTTACCACGAATATAGTCACCTGCGTGATTAACTCTGTCTAAAAATTCAGGATTTGCTACAGTTTCAAGAACAACTTTTCCAGCGGCACATACAAGAGGATTGCCTGCAAAGGTAGACTGATGATCTCCTGCAACAAAAACTTTATTTGCCTTGCCGCGGAAGAGACATGCTCCCATTGGAAGACCGCCTGCAATGCCCTTTGCAAGGGTAACAACTTCTGGATTTACACCAAGCCAGTCGCTCGCAAGGAAGGTTCCAGTTCTACCAATTCCAGTTTGAACTTCATCGCACATAACAATTGCACCAGCGGCACGTGCGGCATCTGCGGCAGCCTTGGCCCATGCAGGATCAAGAAGATTTACACCACCTTCTCCCTGAATACATTCCATCATAAGAGCAGCAGTTGTATCGTCAAAAGCTGTTTTAAGTGCTTCAAAATCTCCAGGTTTGATTGTTTTAAAACCGTCTGGGTATGGAGCAAAACAGTCTGGATGGAATTTAGACTGACCTGTAGCTGTAAGAGTTGCAAGAGTTCTTCCGTGGAAAGAAGATTCCAGAGTTACGATTGTTTTGCGTTTATCGCCACCATTTAACTGACCGTATTTTCTTGCAAGTTTGATTGCGGCTTCATTTGCTTCGGCACCAGAGTTTCCAAAATAGGCACCTTCAAAGCCTGTTACTGCCAGCAATTCATCTGCAAATTCAAGACCAATATCAGAAAAATAATAATTGGAAATATGGATTTGTTTCCGAGTCTGTTTCGAAATTGCTTTTACAAGTGGTTTGTAGTTATGACCTAAGCAGTTTACTCCAATACCGGCAATAAAATCGATGTACTTTTTGCCGTTTACATCCCACATGGTTGAACCTTTTGCTTTTGCAAAAGTCACATCAAAAGAGCCATAGTTGTTTACAATTTTCTTTTCCATATTCCTAACTCCTGCCCACATTGTTGACTGAGCTTTGTATAAATATGCAAGAATTATGCCGAATTATGAATAAAAATGCAAGGTAAAAAAAGACTGCATAAATTATTACAGCATGAGAAACCAAAGTAACACGAAGTATTTCATAAGACAATCTTGACTTCCCGCAAATTTTTCACTACTTTTCAAATGTAAAGGTTGCAGTTTCTGGTACTAATCCAATTTGTTTTTTTAGTTTTTTTATTTATTGGGCTGCACGGTAATTTACCATACGTCTTCTGAAAATTGGCAGTTGGACTAAGGCACAGTTGTGTCTTAATCCTATTTTTTCGGAGGTATTTATGGTTATTCCATCTATACGACCAACACCAACTGCACTTTTAAATCCATGTGCAGATCCTATTTTCAAAATTCTTTTTACAAATGAATCAAAAGAATCCAACATTGCATTAACAGACTTTCTTACCGACATAATTGGCAAGAAAGTTTCTAATGTTATCTTACAGCCCAATGAACTTTCGGGAGAATCTGCTACAGATAAGCAGTCTGAATTCGATATTAACTGCAAGATTGAAGGCAAAATAGTTAATATCGAAATGCAAGGCTTAAACAAAGACAATCATTTCGGGAAACGAGCTGAATATCATGTCGCTCATCTTTTTAATCATTATGTTACAAAAGGAACTGAATGGATTACGTCTCCACAAGCTTTTCAAATTTCTGTTCTTAATTTCATTTTTGATGATAAAGAAAAAGATTGTATCAGTTATTACAGCATGAAAAACCAAAATGGGAACCCTCTTGCAGGAATGTTAAATGTTGTCTTTTTAGAACTACCAAAAATTGAAGAGCTTCCAGATGACCTTACTTTATTGACACCTGTACAGATGTGGGGTAAATTCTTTTTATACGCTTCAAATCCTGAAAAAAAGGATTTTATTACAAAGCTTGCAGAAATAAACAGGGGGATTAAAATGGCCGTTACTGTCTTAAAAAATATCAGTCAGGACGAAATTAACTGGTATCACGAAACCCGTTACTGGATGCATGTTTCCGATGAAAAAACAATGATTTATGAGGCAAAAAGAAAAGGAATTGATGAAGGCAAAAAAGAA
>CAMPAL010000044.1 GCA_946631855.1 uncultured Treponema sp.
GAAGTTAGTAAAAAAGCAGATGCAATGATTGATGCATACACCAAGCTGGGGGCTGTCTATGAAAAATATCATCAGGTGGGAGATCCTGTGGAAGTTTCGAACGGACAATTTATAGCTGAATATGTAGACTTTGCTGCTGAAGATTATCTTTCAAAGTTTATGGTTTCAAGAAGTTTGACATCGGAGAAAAGTTCAGAATCTTTCGGAGCACTTTGGAATTCATCACTTGATTCTAGAATTGTAAGATGCAATTTCGAGCCGGTGGAAGATTTGATTCTTATGCTGGAAAATGCGGAATCCTTAATTAATGATTTTATGCTTTCTTATGAGGATTATCAGCAGAGAGGACTTCGTTTGGATATGTTTTATGCCCAGATAAATCAAAATGATATTGCTGGACTTTCTGAAAATTCGAATGGATGTAAAACTCTGTATGATTTTCTTCTTGAAAGGCAGAACTTGTATACACAGTTAAAAGAAAAAAATACTTATGTGGCGTATGGTCGTTTTGCCAGTCCTGAATCATACTTGGGTGGTGAAGAAAATCTGATTTATCTGGATGAAAAGGGACGGGAGTATTATTTCAAATATGAAAAAGATGGAATCTGGAAATCATTTGGACCTATATCATCAGGAGATTTTTATATTCAGGGGATGATGGAGGATGGCAGTCTGTCGTCTGATCTAAATACTGATGGTGGATATTTAGTTTCTTTTGTAGAGGGAAATAAAAAAATATATTCAAAATATGGAATCCTTGAAAAAGAAATTGATCAGAATGGAAATGAAACTATCTATAAAAATCAGAATGGATTAATCAATCAAATTGTTTTGAAAACCGGGGAAATTCTTACTCTTTGTCGTGATGGGAAGGGAAGAATCACGGAGATAAAAGGAGATGTTTCTGGAAAGACTTCTTACACCTATCAAAATGATTATCTTGTGGCTGTCGTAAATAACGATGGAATTCCTGTTTCCTATTCTTATGATTTAAATGGACTTTTGAGAAAGATTTTGAAAGCGGATGATTCATTTATTGATATATCTTATGAGTTTAATTCTTATCTTGGTACCTATGTCTGTTCTTCTGTCACTAATGAAAAAAATGAAAGTGAGTATTTTTCTTATGATTTTGAAAATGGGAAGACTGTTCATACAGGGACAGATGGAAAAATTGATTTAAGTCTCTTTGATAAAAATGGTGGAGTTTTTTATGTAAAGGATGGAAGGGGCAGTGAGGTTTCTTTTGAAAAAGATGAAAATGGATTGATTTCTGTTTTTTCGGAAGATGGAGTAAAAAGATACTTCCTTTATGATTCTTTGCTTCGTCCTGTTGAAGTGCTTGATGATGACGGAGTAAGTCAGCATTTATCATATAATGAAAGAAATCAGCTTGTTTCAATTATTGATGGTGATGGTTTTGCTTTGTCTTATGAATATGATGATAAGGGAAATTTGATTTCTGAGTATTTTGAAAATACTTTGATTTCTTCTGCAAGTTATACCTCTGAAGGTTTGGTAAAAAGTTTGTGGAAAGATGGGGTAACCTGGGATTATGAATATAACTCCTATGGAAGTATTTTAAAAGAAAAGAAGAGTTTTCCAACTTATGGAAGTTTTTCTAAGTCTTATGAATACGATGACAAAAATCGACTGGTTCGTTTTTCGGATTGGAATGGGCGTTTTACGGAAATACTTTATGATTCCAGTTTGAATAAGCGTACAGAAATTTTTGATGGCAGGGAAAAAATTGAAAGGTTTTTTGATGCTAAAAATCGTGAGAAAAGGACGGTTTCTACAGATTTGTTGAGTGGACAGGTGTATGAAAGGGAAGTTTTTTATGATGGACATGGGAACGTTATCAAAATCCTTTTGAACGGGGAAGTGTATGAAGAATTTTCTTATAATTCGGATGACTCGCTTCTTTCGGTGATTACCTGGAATCTTACTAATCAAGACGGGGAAAAATCTGTTCTTGCAAAACAGGGACAAAAAACTACTTACGTGAGTAATGAAAAAGGTTTACTGCAGCAGGTAAAAACTTCTGTTGTTAATGCGGAAAGTGAAACGGAAGGTGGTGGAAGTAAAGTTTTTTCTGTGAGGGAAGGCCAAGTTCTGTTATCGGAGTTTTCATATAATCATCAGGGAAAAGGAACTGTTTTGACTGGTCGGAACATGGCAGGTTGTACTTTTGAAAATGAGTATGATAAATATGGGCGGCTGGTGAAAGAAGTTTCTCCCGACGGCTATACAAGAATTCTGATTTATTCAAAAGGTGGACGTCTAAAAACTGAAAGAGACAGCAGAAATAATGTAACAAATTACTACTATAGAGATGATGGTTCATTTTATGCTCAAACTCAGAAAAACAGTTTTGTTTTGACGCGAGATTTTGATTGCTACGGAAGACTTGTAGCCCTTCGGGATTATTCTGGTTCAATTTTTGAAAATGTCTACGATGAAAATGGACAGATAATTCTTGAAAAAGGGCCTGGTTATGAAACTGCATCAACTTATGATGTTTGGGGGCGTAAACTTTCATCAAAAACTTATGATCATGAAGGCAAACTTTGTAATTCCTATTCGATTTTTTATGATAAAGACAGTCTTTCTGTTTATCACGGAGATGAACTTTTTCAGAAAGTTTCTTTTGATATGTGGAATCGGCCTGTGGAATTTTTAGATAAAAATGGAAAAACTTTATATTCTTATGATGCATTATCAAATCCTGTGAGAATTGTTTATGGAAATGGTAATGAAATCAGAAGTGAGTACAATTGCATTGGAAAAGCAGCTTTTTCTGAGTCAAAAAATGGGGACAGAATTTCGTCATTTTGTGATTCAAGTGGTAGTAGCCATGTATCTTACTTGGGTGATAAGAGGATTTTTTCAAATTTTAGAAATTTGAATGAGAAAAGTGTGGAAAGTCATGATTCTTACGGGGCTAAAAGAAAATCTTTTCTGGATGAAAATGGGCGAGTTATTTCTTTTGAGGATGATAAATCTGGTGTTTATCAGCTTTCTTATGATGATAATTCTTACAAAAGAATTGATGAAAACGGAAATGAATACTTGTATGAATTTGATGATATGGGAAGGCTTGTCAGGGAATTGGATTGTCTGGGAAATCAGATGATGTATTTTTATGACGAACTGGACAGACTTGTAAGAAAAGTTGATTTTGAAGGTCGACAGGTTACTTATAAGTATGATGGTGAAAAAAACAAAACAATCATAGAGTACAATTCTGGTGAAACTGTAGAAGTTCAGACAGATCCTCTTGGAAGGCTTTTGAGTTTGAAATCATCTGATTGTGATTATAAGTATGACTATAATGAGTTTGGACAATTGATTCATTTTCAAGATTCTAAAAGTCAGCTGGATATTGATTATTTTTACGATGGATTTGGAAGATGTATAGAAAAGAAGTCTGATATTTTTGATTTGGTTTATTCTTACGATGGTGGAAAAATATCCAGAATAGACGAAAGAAAAAAGAATGTCTGGGTTGCTTTTAAGTATGATCTGAATGGAAATGAAATAGAACGTTCCTTCTCCACCGGAAATACAATCAAATCTGTGTTTGATTCGTACGGAAATCTTAAGTCACGACAAAGCCGGGATTCAATAGGTCAGGTCATTTTTTCTGAAGAAATAGAAAGAGATTCAGAAGGAAGAATTATTTCTGTCAGGGATAAGAATGGGAATTTTACAAAGTTTGATTATGATACAAAAGGTCGTCTGGTTTTTGCTTCCTGTCCATATACAGAATCTATTCGGGATTTTTATCTGAAAGAAGCTGAAAATTGCGGAATGTATGTGAAGAATCTTCCGGATACACTGCTATCCTGGGATATGGCTTTTGAATACACCAGCGGTGGAAACATCGCCGCGGTGGAAAGTCCTCTTGGAAAGATTTTTTATGAATATGATGCAATGAACAGGCTTATTTGCAAACATGGTGAAAATTCAAAGGGTGGTGGAATGACTTTCACCTGGGATAAAAATGGAAATCTTAGGGAGGTTAATGGAGCTTCCACCTCGATGAGTTTTGATTATCAGTTTATGAACAGGCCGTCAAAAATTGTCAGTAGAAATCTGCTTGATTCATCCTATGAAACGTTTACATATGCTTATGATCCTTTAGGGCGTCGAATTAGAGAAGAAATAAACGGGGATTTTTCAAGAGCTTTTGTTTACGATGGAGTGGGACTGGATTTACTGGAAATTGTTCCTTTAATGCAGAATTCTTCGGCATTGACTAATTATCTACCGGAGCAAGTTTCAGTTCAAACTGAATCTATGGATATTCGGTGGATTGATGATTCAAAATATCTTGCTTCAGAAAGTGTAAAGTCGATGAGTGTAAAAACTGATTCTGAGCAATGGGTTATTTCTGGAAATGAATCAGCTGAGACAAGACCTTGTTCTGTTATTTCTGTGGGTGGACTTCCTTGTATGTATTTATATTCTGATTTTGGACTTGATGATACATCGAAAGTAGAAGTTCTTCTTTCGGATTATAGGGATAATCTTGCTGCGGTTTGTGATCTAACTTCTGGATTGATTTATCAGAATTGTTTTGATGTATGGGGAAACGGGATTTCTGTCGGAAAGGATTCTTCTTACAGTTACAGTCAATCAAAAATAGATACAGATATTATGTTTCTGAATCTGGGTTTTAGAGATTATTGTCCTGAAATGAAGAGTTTTATCAGTCAGGATCCGGTCAGGGATGGTGAAAACTGGACTGCCTTTTGTGCTGGTGATCCATTGAATTATTTTGACGGGAATGGACTGCAGATTGGTGAAGTAAAACAGTTTTATCTTATGACAGATTATAAAAAGGATATGATTTATCTGGGAAATTGCGAGGAAAATTTAGATCCAGAAGCTCAAACTTATGTACATCTTTCTGGCTGTTATATAACGACTTTTGCTAATATTTCTGCTTCAATAAATTACAGGGAACAGAAGTATGTAGTTGATCCAAAATATTCAGATCCTCTTGCAATAAATGATGATAAAAGTTTGTTTGGCTATCAGTCTGCTTGTCTTGATAAAAATAAAGCAATGAATGAAGTTTTTGGAGAGGGGAACTGGGATTACTGGACTGCGGAGAATAGTACCAGTCAGGTCTTAAAGGCACAGATGGTTAAGTATCAGGCTTTGAAAGGAAGATACTATTTGATTGGAGTTTTTGATTTAAGTAGTGTTGTTGATAAGGCTGATAATCATATGGTGGCTTTGAATGATGTCTTTAATGATGATGGGTTTTTTGATTCAAAATCGGATGTTGTTGGTTCAAGTGAAAATGATAATTTAAGAGTAAATGGTGGTCATCTTAATGCATATTCTCTCGATAATTTGAAGGAACTTCGTGTTGTCGGCTTAAAAACTGCTGATTGTACCTTCTAGTCTGTTATATAATATTTATAGAGGAGTAGAAAAATGACTAGGAAATTTTTCATTTTTTGTTTATTAAGTTTGTTTACATTGCCTCTTAAGGCGGAGAACAATGTAATCGCTGAGGAAGAGGATCGAATTTATTTCCCGGGAGAAATTCTGGAAGAATTCGAGAATGGAGGCTATATTTGTCGGGTTAGATACATAGATGATAAAACTGCTATGTATCCAGGTTCAACTTTTGACACTGATTATGCATCTAAAAATTATCTTTATCTTCAAGTCTTTGATTCTCCAGATAAAAGAAATGTCATCTGGTGGCTGGATAAATATAAGGACTTAAGAATCTGCCGTTTCAGAATAGATGAAAGTCTTGAACCTGACAGAATTACCAGACAAAAGGATAAAAGATTATGGTTGTATATTGAGCAGGATGGTAATACAGGCTGGTTGAATGCAACCGATTATCTTATGGATGTTTTTACAGGATCTGATCTAAATCCTTTCTATAAGACATTTACATATAATGATGAAAGTATGGATGTTCTGGTATATGAGGTACATACAAGTTTGGATACTTATGGTGGAAACGGATTGTATGCATTTCCAGATAAATACTATATAAAAAGTATTCATTGGGAAGATGATGCATTTATGGTAACAATGTTATATCTGACTTATGTAGAAATCGATGGAAAACTGAAACCTAGGTACTATGTGAAAGATGAAGAAGATGGTCAGGTTACTTACGGATGGTGTTTTATTGGTAATGGAGCAACAGAAAGAGGAGGTCCAAATTATATGGATTATGGATTTAAAATTTTCTGTTTCTTTGCCGGACTCTAGTACGGTCTTAAGTTAAAAAAAAACGCACCCCCTCAAAATCACCACCACCAATCGTGGCGTCCTTCCCAAGAGGGGGTGCGTTTTTTTTCTCGATAAAAGAAATTAGTCCAGACAAGCGTCCAGGGCTTTCGAAATCTCTTCTTTATCCAGATGGCGGCCAATGATTACCATTTTAATCATGCGGTCTCCCACCTTCTCATCCCAGTCCTTCTTCATTTCTGGTTCTTCTGCCAGAACACGTTTCTGCTCAGCAGGAGGACATGAAGCAAGCCAGTTTCCAGAATATCCGGCCTGAATCTGACGACCAGATGTTTCCAGAACATATGCCATATCATCTTCATCGCTGAACCAGATTACACCCTTAGAACGAATGATGTTTCTTGGCCATTTTGCAGCGTATTCATCAAGTTTGTTGCGGTTGAATGGGCGGCGGCGGTAGTAAACAAAACTTCCAATTCCGTATTCGTCTTCTGATTCACCTTCGTGTTTATGTTCATGGTGGTGATGAGAATGAGCATGCTCGTCATGTTCATGTTCTTCGTGATCATGGTCATGATCGTGTTCATCGTGATCGTCGTCGTCATCATCTTCTTCTTTGTCGTGTTCTTCCAAAGCTTTTACCCAGCCTGCAGAAGCGTAAACAGTTTCAAAATCAAAACGGTTTGTTCCAATAACTTCTTCTACAGGAACATCACATTTTGTAGTCTCGAAAACTTTTACAGTTGGTTGAATCTTGTTGATAACTGCACGAACCATCTTCATCTGTTCATCAGTTACAAGATCACGCTTGTTTACAATCAAAGTTGAACAGAATTCAATCTGCTGAATCAAAAGTGATTCAATATCTTCTTCTTCAATATCCTTCTTTAATAAAGATTTTCCTTCATCAAATTCATCTACAAGACGGCTTGCATCAACAACGCCAACAACGTTATCAATTTTTCCTGTCTCAATCTGCTGAATAGCCTGAGCAATTGGCATTGGTTCACAAACGCCGGATGCTTCAATCATGATGTAGTCAAATTTTCCTGTGTTGATAAGGTTTTCAATCTGTTGTACCAGGTCAGACTTCAAAGTACAGCAGATACATCCGTTTGTAAGAGGAACCAGGCTGCTTGAGTCTGTAATTTTTGCTTCTTTTGAAATAAGACGTTCATCAACGTTTACTTCTCCAATATCATTTACGATAACAGCAACTTTGTATCCCTTCTGATTAGTCAGAACACGGTTGAGCAAAGTTGTTTTTCCAGCTCCAAGATAACCACACAATAAGGTGATTGGTGTCTGTTTTTTAGCCATTGTATATCTCCCAAAAAATAATTAACTAAGAAATTATCCTTAAATATAATAAAAATATTGTTAAAAGTATATGTTTTTTTAGAATCCCTTTTAACTTATGTTATAATGTGGTGCATGAGCAAGAAGAAGATTGCTTTGTTGTCGATTTTTCCTGAAGGTGAATATCAGCAGCGGGTGATGGGAGGAATCTTCCGCCAGTGTCAGCTTTATAATTATGATGTAGTAAACATTTCGCCTTTAGTTCAGATAAGTAATTACAACAAAGATTACGTACATGGTGAATTAAATATTTATAACATTATCAATTTTGATTTATTTGATGGACTTCTGATCACTCCTATTCCTATGATAGAAGATCAGAATTTCAGTCTTTTGAATGCCCTCCTTGAAAAAATTAAAAAAGAGTGTAAAAAGCCTGTAATTTCTATAGATTATGATTTTGGTGATTTTGATGCGGTTTTTACTGATGATAAAACTGCCTTCATCCATCTTACAGAGCATCTTATAAAAACTCATAACTGCAAAAATATTTCAGTTCTTTCTGGTCCCGCTGAAAATGAATCAACCTTAACCAGGTCCCGCCTTGATGGTATCAGGGAAACAATGAATAAATATCAGCTGGAACTAAAGCCTGAACAGATTTATCCTGGAGATTTCTGGTATACAAGCGGAGAACTTCTTGGGGCCCGTTATCTTTCAAAAGAGCTTGAACTTCCTGACGCTGTCATGTGTCTTTCTGATCATATGGCTATTGGACTTACAAATTTTCTGGTAAAGCATGGAATAAAGGTTCCTGAATCTGTAATTATAACTGGATATGGGGCTGTCCACGAAGCTGCAGTAAATACTCCTCCAGTCACTTCCTACGCCGCAGATCAAAGATACACTGGCGAACTGGCAGTTAATCGGCTGCATAGTATTCTTGAACCGGATGAAGAAGAAATCCCTTGTGAAGAAGCTGGAACTTCCAATCTTTGTTTTGGTCAGACTTGTGGTTGTCCGGCCGATTTGAACTATATCCGTGAGTCACTTTTAACAAGTCAGTTGAAGATTTCTCATAATTTTAAGGATCAGAGCATCTGGAATAAGGTTGATATTGGCATTCTCCACGATTCATATATGACTGAAACTTTGACGGCAACTTCTTCACCAGAGGAGTGTTTTTGCAAAATTTATGAATCAAAATATCTTATAAAACCATATGAACATTTTTACATTTGTATGAATGAAAACTGGCTGGATGATTCAATGGATATTGAAGATGGCTACAGTGATGATATCAATCTGGTGCTTTCTGCTGATAGGGAAATAAAGGTTCATGGAGCAAATAATCACGTTTTTCTGGGACCTGACCGCGAAAAGAAATTTCCTAAATCGAAAATGCTGCCATTCCTTTTTGAAGAATATGATAGTCCTCAGATTTTCTATTTTGTTCCGCTGCATTTCAGCAGAATTTCTATGGGCTATGCAGTTTTGCAGAATAATCTTTCTGAACCAAATCCGCCGGGAATTGTTTTCCGCACCTACATACGTTATATCAACAATGCACTGGAAATGATTCGTACCCGTTATCAGATTGCTTACTTTGCAGAGCATGATACAATGACAGATCTTTATAATCGTCGCGGAATGCTCAGGCTTATTAAAGAAAAATCTAAAAAGGCTTCGGAAGATAAAGTATGGTTCGCAATTGTAATTGATATGGATAACCTGAAAGTTCGTAACGATAAGTTTGGACACGAAGAAGGGGACAGGGGAATTATCACGGTTGCAAATGCCGCTGCACATATTTGTGATAGAAATGAAATTTGTGTCCGCGGTGGTGGAGATGAATTTTATGTTCTTGGACTTGGGGACTACACCCAGGCTGATATGGAGCTAAAAGTTCAGAAATTTAATCAGTATCTTGCTCTCCGAAATGAAGATTTAAGCATTCCTGTTTTTGCCAGTATTGGTTATGCCCTCGGAAAAAATAATAATATCGAAAGTTGTCATAAAGTTATTGATAAGGCTGACAAAAAGATGTATGAAGAGAAGCAGATAAAAAAAACTGGTAAATGATGAAACGTATAATAACTATTCAGGATATTTCATGTGTCGGCAAGTGTTCTCTTACTGTTGCACTGCCGGTTATTTCTTCAATGGGTGTAGAAGCTTGTGTTCTTCCTACAGCTGTCCTTTCAAATCATACTGCTTTCAGTGGTTTTACTTTCAGAGATTTAACTCAGGATATAGAGCCAATTTGTCAGCAGTGGAAAAAAGAGAAACTTCATTTTGATGCAATTTATACAGGCTATCTTGGTTCTTTTGAACAGATTGATTTAATGTTCAAACTCATTTCTGATTTTGGGGGAAAAGATACCCTTACAATTGTAGATCCATGCATGGCTGATAACGGAAAACTTTATTCTGGTTTTACAACAGATTTTGCCGCAAAAATGGCAGAACTTTGTGGTAAAGCAGATGTTATTGTTCCAAATCTCACAGAAGCAAGTTATCTTCTTGGAATTCCATATAAAGAAAGCGGATATGACAAGGATTATGTTGAAAAATTGCTAAAAAATCTTTCTGCAACCGGAGCAAAAAAAGTTGTTCTTAAAGGGGTAGATTTTAACAACGGAAAATTAGGAATTGCAACTTATGATTCTATAACTGATGATATTAACTGGTACTTCCACGAAAAAATGCCGGAGCGTTTTCATGGTACTGGTGATATTTTTGCCAGTGTTTTGACAGGTGCTATCATGAGAAACTTTCCTCTTGATAAGGCCTGTCGTCTGGCTGCAGATTTTGTTGTTGAATCTATAAAGAAAACTCTGGAACACCCTGATTACAACTGGTATGGGGTCGATTTCGAATCCGCCATACCATTCCTCCTCAAGCGTGTCGCAGAAGAATCTCTTTAATTAAGGTTTATTTTGCTGCTTTCTGGTAGCTTGCCTTAATTGCTTCTGCAAACAGTTTGTTCTGGTCGTTTCTGACTGGAACAGAGAAAACAGGTTTTCCATCTTCAGAAGATACACGCCAGATGTCCATTGGATTTGTTGTATATGCAGGACTATCAGGATTGTTTATCCACCAGTCGAGTACAGCAATGAAACAGAGGGTGTATTTTAAGAGATTTGCATTAGTTGCTGTAGTGTTTGCAGTTTTATTCTGAGCTCCAAGCAGAACATCCAGACGTTTTGAAACTTCATTTGGAATATCAAAATGATAGTGATCCCATGGATTTTCAATTAAAGAACAGTTTGCTTTTGCCTTTGCTTTCTGATCACATTCATTAATCACAAGTGTTAAAAATTTTCTTGCATAATCTGTTCTGTGGAATAAAGGTCTGTATTTACTTTCATCTGCAGGATGTTCAAGTAAAAGCTGTTCAAACTTAAAGTTAGGCATGTAATGATATGTAGTTTGCCAGAGAAGGGAAGTCATAATTTTCTTACCCATATGGCTCTTTTCAAAATCAGCCTGAGAATAAATTGAGTTTACAATATCAACAAGAGGTTCGCAGTAAAGCTGTTCAAAAGTTTCTTCTCTGTAAGCTGACCAGTCATCCATAACCTGAACAATATTATCAGCTCCTTTTTTCTGTTCACCCTGTTCAATAAATTTTATGTTACGACAACCCTGGAAACAATCTTCAATAATTCTCTGGAGAACTGTTATCACCTGAATTGGGTTTTCTGGCGAAAGAAGGTTGAATCCATCACTAAATTTATAAAGAGGCTGGAAGTATGGGAACATGTCCGGGTGTTCATCCAGTTTGTCAAAGCCTGCTCCCGGAAACAACTGATTAAGCAGTTTTAAACCTGTAATAACAGTCGAATCTTTTACACCTTTTTGTGGTGGTGGAGGAGCTTTTGATTTTTTCTCCTCTGGGCTTGGTTCTTTTGGTTTTTCCGGCAAAAGTAAATCAAACTTATGTAATCCTACAAACTTAAGAATTTCTCCAACTTTTGTGTTAAAGAAAGCCGGATAATTTTCATAAGAGTCTGAACACATTCTCAGTAAGAGAGGATAAAGTTTTTTAATAATTTCAGTATCGATGTAAAGCCATTCTGTAATAGCCTGTTTTGCAAATTTAGAAAGTTTGTCTTTTGGTGAATCAGGATATGCGGCTTCATCAGCATAAATTTCTTTTATCAGCTTAGGAATTTTATTATTTCCAAAGTAGTAAACTGTAATCAAAGGTTTATAGATTGCTCTTACAAGTGGAATTAAATCTGCAACAACCATTGGCTGTGGAACCATCTGAAGATTTATGTATTCAACTTTAATTGGCTGCATAGCCCAGCCTGCAATCATCCTTAAAAATTTGAATTTTGTTTCAGTTCCGCTTGCAATTTTTGATTTATAGGTTGCAGGTGCAATCTGGATTAAGGTCTTAATAACGGTGATAAAACCTTCCATATGATCAAGCATGCCTTTTAAAGTGTACTGGTAAAATTCCGGAATAATTTTTTCAGTACCATTTTTCTGCCATGAACGGATAAAATTAAAAACTCCGTAATTAGGTTTAATTTTATATTCAGGAGACATCATCAGTTTATCAATTGCATTTGCAACTTTCTTTGACATGTTTGGAAGTTCTTCCCTTACATGCCTTTTTGGAGCTGCCACTCCTGCCGAAGAAGACTGTGAATTTCCACCACCAGATGAAGAACCACCAGAAGGCTGTCGAACAATTCTTCCGGCTTTGGAACTTCCGCTTCCACCACCAGATGAAGAATTTGAAGAACGTTCATACATTACTTGTCCGCCAAGTTTTTTTGCCATTGCAGCAGCGTCTTTTTCACTGATATCACCAATATTTTTTCTGGTTTTATCAAGAGTACCTGGAGCCCAGTCGGCAGTTTTGTTAATTTCGTCAGACATTATCTTCTCCTATAAGCGCAGCATTCCCTTTTGTAAAATACCAGGGAAGCTCTTTAAGGTTATTTTTTCACCATCTTTTGTTAAGAGAACTCCATCAAAAGTGCCATACATAGTTGTGTAAGAAGTTCTTAGTGCAATTATATTAAAAGTTCTATTGTTCAGAGAAACAGGAGTAAATGTTAAATCTACCATATTATCTGTATCCTGAATTATCCATTGTTTTGAAAGACCAAAGGGGTGGGTCATGTAAACTGGTGGAAGGGCTGTCGCCTGACCATCAACTATCAGACAGTTATTGTTGTAAGTATCAGAATCTGCCGCATCAAGATTAGATGAAGAAAGATTGAAAATGACAGATTTTTCTTTTACTTTTCCAATACCGTATGTAAAATCCTGATTTGAATGGAACTTGTAGTAAGCTCTGTTCAATACCATGGTTGCCAGTCCTTTTGAATCATCGGCGGCTTCATTGTTTACAGTTATTTGTCCCTGAACACTCATTGTAGAAATCCAGGTTGCAGAACAGCGGGATGAAGCTGGAGAAGGGCAGACAAACATCAGATCATGGTGCATTTTATCTTCGAGTGGAGAATAAACATAACCTTCTACGTCAGGTCTGGCATTATCACCCTTTAATTTAAAAGTAAGTGCATGATGCTGATGGGAACGTCCCCAGGAAATTTTCAGGAATCTTTTTTTATTGTAGCAGGCACAAATACCTCTGGTTGTTTTATTTGGAACAAATCTGCGGCGTGGAGGCATTATTGTGTGGTAAACATATTTCTTGCCGTTTTCTTTATTCCAGAGAGTTATTTCACCAAGTCCAATTACTTTAAAATCAATGAAAGAGGCAAGTCCAATCATTTTTTCAAGGGAGAAAGCGTAGTTCAAACGACTTTTTATGCGGAGACTTGAAATGAATGATGGTAGAGGAAGCCCTGCATAAGGTGCTCGCATTCCTCTTATATCAATTTTATCTGAAACCCCTTCAAATGAGCCGAATTCTGCTTTACCGTTATGAACAATCTGCTCTGGGGGCTCATGGAAATCCCTTATATACATATTCTTCAATTATAAAGATGTTCTCTCTTATTGTAAATATTTTGAATCATTGTAGAAATAGTTTGTCAGATGGACTTTTCGGGGATAAAATTAGGTATCTTTACTTTACACATCAGGAGGGTCGATTATGGCTATTAAATGTTATTCAATGGGTGCAGCTCAGGAAGTTACAGGTTCTAAACATCTTTTTGAAGTTGATAACAGATTGTACATGGTTGATTGTGGTTCTTTTCAGGGAAAACGCCATGAATCGGATGAAAAAAATCGTAATTTTGATATAGATCCGGATAGTCTGGAATCGGTGATTTTAACTCACGGTCATCTGGACCATTGCGGGCTTTTACCTCTTCTTACAAAAAAAGGATACAAAGGAAATATTTATGCTACTCCTGCAACAAGAGATATTGCAAATCTTGTAATGATGGATAGTGCCAGAATTCAGGCTCATGATGCAGAATTCCTTGCAAAACAGGCTTCCAAAAAAGGGGAAAAGTTCTACTGGAAACCTCTTTATGGAGAAGCTGATTGTATTACGGCTGCAAATCAGATTGTGTCTTTATCATACAATCGTTCTATGTATATTAGCCCAAAAGTTCAGCTGGAATTTTATGATGCAGGTCATATTCTTGGTTCTGCTTTTGCAAATATCACAATTAATCCGGATAAGGCTCATCCAGAAAATGAAACAAGACTTTTGTTCACTGGTGATATCGGTCGAAAGTGTAAGCCAATCATCCGTAATCCTGCAACAAATATGCCGGCTCCAGATTATATTTATCTTGAATCAACTTATGGAAATAAACTTCATGATAATCATGATTTTGCCATGCACGAACTGGAGCGAATTGTGCGAGAGGCTTGTGCAAGAAAGGGAAAGATAATCATTCCTTCTTTTGCAATTGAAAGAGCTCAGGAACTTGTTTTCTATTTACATCTTCTTACAGATCAGAAGAAAATTCCGGTTGTTCCTATTTATGTAGATTCTCCAATGGCTACAAATGCAACTTCGGTATTCCGTGTACATCCTGAATGTTATGATGACAGTGTAAATGATGCCTTCCTTAAACATCATAAAAATCCATTTGGTTTTAATTCTCTCAAATATACTACCAGCGTTGAAGAATCAAAGGAACTGAACGAAAAAGAAGGTCCAATGATTATTATTGCGGCTGATGGTATGTGTGAAGCAGGTCGTGTTCTTTATCATCTTGCTAATGGAATTTCTAATCCAAATAATACAATTATGATTGTTGGATATATGGCAGAAAATACTCTTGGCCGCCGTATTTTTGATGGTGATAAATTTGTCAAAATTCTTGGTGATGAATATGAAGTTAAAGCCAAGGTTGAACGCTGCAACGGATTCTCTGCCCATGCTGATTACAGTGAAATGATAGAGTGGTTGAATGAACTTGATACCAGCCGCCTTAAGAAGATTTTCCTGATTCATGGTGAACCAGATCAGCAGGATGGCTTTAAACAACACCTTGCGGAAGCCGGTTATAAGGATGTAGAAATAATTGAACCTGGCAAAGAATATATTCTTAAATAATAATGAATTTTTTTAAAATGATTGTTATTCGCTCATATTTTTATTATCTTATAGTTAGATTTTTATGAGTCTTAAAAAAGGAGTTTTTTTATGTTTAAAAAAATTAAGTTTTTACTTGCAGCTTTGGTAATGCTTTGTGCTGGTTCGGCATTTGCAGATGATTTTGACTGGTCTCAGTGCTGGTGTAATTATGGCGGCGGAATCAAAGAAGGTAATATTCTTGTAAATATTGATGGCGGTATTAACTATGTAGATCTTACTTGTTCTGCATATAATGGATTCTGGTTTATTCCAACAGTAATGGTAGATGTTCAGTATGCAAAACCAATCTGGAAACTTCCATTTGCTTTTGGTGGATATGCTGGAGTTCGTGGTTATGGTTATAAAGTTTATACCTATGAAAATGGAAGCTATGTTTATAAAGATGTTTCTAAGTTCACTATTTTTGGTGGTGCAGAAGCTTCTTATCACGTTATGCTTCCTCCAAAAAATCTTGATGTATATGCTGTAAACAGAATTGGATTTGGAATTCCTGTTGTATCTGGTTCATATGCTGCTCCATATGTTGTAACTGATTTCTTTGATTTCAATATCAGCTTTGGTGCTAACTACTTCTTCAGTGACAACTTTGGCTTGAACCTTGAATTGGGTGCTCCAGTCAGCAAATTTGGTATAACATTGAAGTTTTAGTTTATAAGAAGTTTTGATTATCCTGGTGTATAACTAGTGTTTTTTATTGATGAAAGAATTGTAATACACTAGAATGTCAGTAAATTAAGAAAATTAATTAGTTCCGAAGCAGAAAGTTTTTCTATTTCCTTTCCGGATCATAAAGGAGCCTGTCAGGAAAGTCGGAACAATCAATATCCAAGGGAATCATGAAGGAGTCCCAAGGAAAAAGAGGTACTATTATGGCTTTAAGACCAGAATGGGAAGGATTTAATCCTAGCGGTTTATGGACAAGCGAAATTAACGTTCGCGACTTTATTCAGGCTAACTACACACAGTATGATGGAGACCAGTCATTCTTAGCTGGACCAACTGCTGCTACTAAAAAGTTGTTTGATGAACTTCAGAGATTACAGAAAGAAGAACACAACAAGAAATCAGTTGGTTTGGATGGCAAAGAAAGAACTGGCGTTCTTGACATGGACACAGATGTTGTAACTGGACTTACTTCTCATCCAGCTGGATACATTGGCCCAGACGGAAAAGAACTTGAACAGGTTGTTGGTCTTCAGACAGATAAACCATTGAAGAGAGCATTTATGCCATTCGGTGGAATTAAAATGGCTGAACAGTCATGCGAAATGTATGGCTACAAACCAAATCCTGAATTACATAAAATCTTTACTGTATATCACAAGACACACTCAGATGCTGTATTTGATGTATATACACCAGAGATTCGTAAGGCTCGTAAGGCTCACATCTTAACAGGTCTTCCTGATACATATGGACGTGGCCGTATTGTTGGTGACTATCGTCGTGTTGCTCTTTACGGTATTGATTACCTTATTGAACAGAAGGAAGCTGATAAAGCTAACTGTGGAAACGGAACAATGACAGAAGATATCATTCGTCTCCGCGAAGAAATTGCAGAACAGATCAAAGCTTTGAAGGGAATGAAAGCTATGGCTGCCCTTTATGGTTATGATATTTCTAAACCTGCTACAAATGCTAAAGAAGCATTCCAGTGGCTTTACTTCGGATACCTTGCTGCTATTAAGACACAGAACGGTGCTGCAATGTCTGTAGGACGTATTTCTACATTCTTGGATTGTTACATCGAACGTGATCTCAAGAAAGGCATCCTTACTGAAGAGAAAGCTCAGGAACTCGTAGACCATATCGTTATGAAGTTCCGTATGGTACGTTTCGCACGTATCGAATCATACAACCAGCTCTTCTCTGGTGACCCAATCTGGGCTACTCTTGAAGTTGCAGGTC
>CAMPAL010000045.1 GCA_946631855.1 uncultured Treponema sp.
GTGCCGTGAATTTACATGATAGAGATTTAATTAGAATGGCCAAAAAAGAAGGTGTTCTAGAAGGTATACAACAAGGGCAAGCTCAGGCTAAACTTGAAAATGCAATAACTGCCGTAAAAAAATACAAGGCAAGCCTTGAAGATGTATCTAAAGACTTTGGTGTCCCACTGGAAAGGCTCCAGCAGGCCCTAAAAGAAGCTTAAGACTCTACTACTAATTCAAAAGCAAAGCAGGATTTACAGTCTTACCATTTTTGTAAACAGTGAAATGCAGGTGTGGACCTGTTGACATACCAGTTGAACCAACCCTTCCAATCATTGTATTTGTGTAAACAAAGTTGCCTTTTTTACAGGTGATGGTACTCATGTGACCGTACAAAGTTTTATATCCTGAATGATGTGTAATAATTACATAATTTCCGTAAGTTGCGTTGTAGCCGGTAGCAGTAACTTTTCCATCCAGAGCAGCATAAATTGGTGTTCCTTTTGCAACTGCCATATCCATTCCACCATGGAATGTTCGTTTTCCGGAAGTAAATGGTGAATCACGCCATCCGTATGGTGAAGAAAGCCAGTAGCGGGCATGTAAAGGTTTCTTGAATAAATCACCATTAATTTCCTGGCGGGTTGCCCAGTCAAGTTCTGCATCTGGAACAAAGATAGAAGTTCCTGCAGCAAGTTCACTTGAAACTGTAAGATTATTTACCAAAGCACATTTTTCTGCATTAATTTCGTATTTTTCGGCAATTGAAGCAGGAGTTTCGCCACTCTTTTTTACAGCATAAATTATTCCTGGCATTGAAGGTATTTTCAAATACTGTCCAGGCTGAATAAGGCGTGACTGACGAATATTATTTACAGAAATGATTGTATCCTGAGTGATGTTAAAATCATCTGCAATAAAGCCAATCATATCACCAGATTTTACACGATAAGTCTGATATGTAAGGACGGAACTTTCATCTTTAGAAGGCTGATTCTGAACTACAGTATCAACTGATTCTGAAGATATTTCCACTTCGGACAAGAGAGAAGATAAACTTTCGTCATATTCAGGTAAAACAGCTGTTTCATAACCACCCACCGCGTGGTGAGCATCAACCTTATTTAAGGTGACAATCGTTCCCCAGGTTATACAAAGGCCTGTACAAAATCCAAGAACAGAAAAACTTACTACTTTTACCAGCTTAGATTTATAAATCATTTCTGAACCATTTTCGAATGTGCACATTATACAATGTAATATTTTAGAAATAAAGCCTTTTTTCATTTTTTGTTTATCCCCACCAGATATGTTTCAAAAGATTCTGCACGACAGGCTTCAGGTTTAAATCCCTTGGCTGAAGTAAAAGTTTCCCTCATCAACTTTAAAAGTCTCTGCTGATCGCCATTTTGGAAGATTTTTACAGCAAAATTTCCCCCCTGACGAAGCATTGTCTGTGCATACCAGATAGCCATTTCTACCAGCTGTTCACTACTTGCTGTATCAACAATACGATTTCCTGTAGTTTTTGGAGCTGCATCACATACAACCAGATCATAAGGTCCCATGGACTTAATCTGATTTCTGATTTCAGGAGAATTCAAATCGCCCTGAAGGAATGTGAGATTATCTCCCTTTACGGATTTTGAAAGAGGATTAAGATCGCAGGATACAACTTTTCCAGTTCCATCCATCTGACGTAAAAGAAAAGTTGTCCAGGAGCCAGGAGCGGCCCCCAGATCCAGAACGGTATAATTTTTCTTAATCATACCAAACTTTTCGTCAATTTCTTTGAGTTTATATACAGAACGTGCCGGATATCCTTCCGAGAACGCTTTTTGAGACCAATAATCAGGTTTTTCGTAACTATTTTTAGGCATACCTGATTATCGGCAGAGAGAAAGAAAGATTTAAGACTATTTTTTCAACAAAGCAGCAAATGGATTATAGGTTTCGCCATCATCATCATCCTGGCTACCCATATATTTTGCAGCAGTTTCGTCCTGTTCTTTTGAACTTGCTGGAACCAGAGAAATACGTTTTGCTTCTGCATCAACTTTTTCTACAACAACGCTCATTTCCTGACCAATTTTGTACACCTTGCGAAGGTTTGTATTTGCAGAAATGTCTTCAAGTTCACTGATATGAACAAGACCATCAATTCCCTTATCAAGATTAACAAAAAGACCAAAATCCATAATCTTGCTGATTTTTCCATCAACTTTTGTTCCTGCAGGGAATTTTGCAGCAGCTTCTTCCCAAGGATCTTTCAACAAAGCTTTAAGACTTACACTAACTCTTTCATTTTTCCAGTCAGTTTTAAGAACCTGAACCTTGATTTCCTGTCCAACTTCGAGAACTTCTGCCAGGTCAGAAATGCGGTCAAAAGAAATTTCACTGATTGGGAGCAAAGCACGGAAGCCCTGAATATTTACAAAAGCCCCGAACTTTTCAAGACTTTCTACACTGGCTTCAACAATTGCACCTTCTTTTATTTCATTTGCAAGTTTACCAAGTGCTTCTGCATGCTGGAATTCACCAATCTTACGGTTTGAAAGCAAAATATCTTTTCCATCATTCTTATATTCAATAATGATAAAAGACATTGTTTTTCCAACATAAGCAGCTGCTTCTTCGCGTTTTTTGTATCCCATCTGAGAATATGGACAGAAGGCACGGGCATTTCCAATCTTTACCTGATATCCACCCTTAATTTCGGCTTCTACATGACCTTCAACAGGAATTCCACCCTTCCATGCATTTTCTATCATTGTGTTATCAGCTTTACCACCACCAATTTTAGTAGTAAAACGCATTTCACCATGAACTTCGCCGGTAAAGAAAACCTTGAGTTTATCGCCTTCTTTTACGCTTACATTGCCTTCTTCATCTTTGAATTCAGCAACATCTATAACACCTTCAGATTTTGCACTCAAATCAACAAAAACGGTTGTATCTGTAACAGCAACTACAGTAGTTTCAAAACTGTCACCAATATTAAATCTATTCATCATAATTATTACCTCCAAAAGTTGCGGATTTAATATTACATTAAAAGAGGATTTTACTAAATAGAAGAATTAATAATATCTGGCCTCAAGGAAATTTTTAATCAGAATTTCCTGAGAAGGAATATCAATATTAACATCAGAATCTGGAACACTGATAGGCTGATAGATTGCCCAGGCCTGTTTCAATGGAATAAGGAGTGCTTTATCCCCCGCTTTTTTCCATTCACGAGAACCATAAGTCCAGGCAAGGCTGAAAGTATCCTGAGAAAGGGTGATTTCGACTGGAACCCAGAGTTTTCCTTCGGCAGGAATGTAAAATCCTTTTCGAACAGAATTAATTTTTTCTGCAGGAAGGCCTGAATCAAAAGCCATATAGATATGTCCCGGAACTGTTATAAATGCAGTTTCAATACCTAATGCCTCCAGTAGCGAACAGTTGAGAATTGTAAGATCGTCACAATCCCCTCCATGATACAAAAATGTCTGATATGGGAACTGCAGAAAATCTACAGCGGCAGTACCAACATTGTCTGTAAAGGCACTGGAAGGATCTACTACATAGTTAATTCCAAACGCCTTGAGAGCACCAAAAATAGCAGCCGCATACTGAATATTTTCAGGAATGTCTTTTCGCATATTATTTCTTACTGCAGTTTTTACAAGACGGGCAAATCTTTGTGCCGTAGCATCTCGTCCTGAAACAAATGCGGCTGCACGGCGGTCATCTTCCCAGGTCATTGAGTTACGATTCAAAGCGGTAACAGGAATACTGTAGTTTGAAGTCATTTTTTTGCCAATTGAATAGTAGGAAACAGTAATTTCCATGTCAGAAGATTTTGGCTGTATAAGTTCAAGAATGTTTTCATTAAAAAAGGCACAGGCTGAAGCTTCAAAAGATTCCCCCTGCCCAACTCGTGCCGAACGATAGATGGTGTAAGGGCTTGTCATAAAGGAATCAACAAGGATTGAAACTTCTACATCATAAATATCATTTTCTTCATTATTTGTAAAAGTAAAAGAACCAAAAGGATTATCTGAATAATGCGAGAAAAAAACTGGAAATAAAGGTTCTACTTCATTTTTTTCCATGGAGATTTTGTTTGAAGCAAAAATTCCTCTGGAAAGGCTGTAGGAAATTCCAACACCTGCTTCAAAATTATTCATAAATGGTGCAGGTTTTGTGTAGTAGGATTTAAATCCACCAAAAGCAGAAATAGACAAAGCAGGCCCAAGATAGAATTCACCGCCTATTTTTCCACCAAAAACCAGTCCGCTTGCAGCTTTTGCATTTGCACTTTCTGAAGGTTTGAAACTCCAGAATCCACCATATAGTTCAGGAAAAACTGCAAATCTGTCATTAATTCTAAAACTATAACCAAGACCAAGTGAAAAATCATATAATGATTGAGGCCCCAGGATATCTACAGGATAAACTGAATATGTAAAATCGCCTGCCACATAGATTTTATCACGGCCTCTTAAAGTTACAGGAGCCACATCAAGTCCGCCGCTTCCACCAAAAGCCCCTGCTTTATTCAAAAAGTTATTAAAAGGAGCTTCAAAAACCGGATATAAATGCAAAGATAAATCTAAAGCAAAAACACCTGAATTAAGTAAGGTGAGAGCAGAAAGTAAAATGACTGATTTTTTTAATCTAAACTTTTTCAAATCTTATCTTCCTTTTCTATAACTTACTCTATTTTTGAGTTAGCACTTTCCAGACCTTTCTGAGCAATTTTATTTGAAGGGTCTTTCTCCAGAACACGTCTGTACTGAGCGGCAGCGGCAGCATAATTTTTTTCAATCATAAAGATGTTTGCTGTATTGTTCATAGCAGAAACAGTTGAAAGCTTCTGGAATTCCCGTTTTGCTTCTGAGTAACGACCGGCACGAACAAGAGCTACACCAAGTTTATTTGTATTTCCAGCAGCTCTTTCTCTTTTAATCACCGCTTCAATATCTGAATCAATATAATTCTGAATTGCAAGTTTTATACTTTTTACCAGAATGTCCTGTTTTGGAAGACTTACATTTGAGTTATTACTGTAAGCAACAGGTTTATAAAGACTCCATGCATCGGTTGTATCAATAAATTCGTAGTAGGTATCTTCGCTGGTAAGACATTTTGTAAGAGCTTCAGAACCAGCCTTATAACTTGCTGTAAAACCTTTACTCAAAGATGCCATTGAAAGTGCCAGATAAACTGAGTCAGACTCTTCATCAATTAAAAGACCATCCTCCGAGGCAAAATTACTCAAAACTTTCGAAGGAGAAATGCCAAGTTTTACAAGAACAAGAAAATCCTCTTCAAGAGGCATAAAGCCGGTTGGAACATTCACCGTCTGGAGGCATGAACACAAAAGAATTCCAAATTCATCATAATCGCCGGAAAGATACTGCAAAGTCTGTAAAGGATACTGAATTGAATCCAGCTTATCTGATAAATGATATTCTTTGTAAGGAGAACTTGTATCTTCTGAATACATAATTCCTGCAAGACGCAAACCTTCCACCATACCCACTGCATACTGGAGATTTGCATTCATACCGGTGTAAAGATTATTTCGGGTGATACCTGCAACATCCTTTGCAAAAGCGGCAATTTCCTGAGAGTCTGGAGAAATAAAAGCCGCAAGACCTGCATAGTTAGACCATTCAAAAGCATTTCTGTTATTAACTGAAATTACAACAGATTCAACAGCAGTCATCTTTTTTCCAAGAAATTCATATTCAATGATAACTTCACCACTAACCTTTCCGTTTTCGGTGTATTTAAGTATTTCACCAGAAAAGTCTGCACAAAGCGGAAAAGTCATGGTTGAATGACGGTTTATTCTGTAAGCAGTTCCACAAAGTTTTGTACCGGAAGTATATCTGTTTATATGAAAATAAACTTTTACATTTCTAAGTTCTGCCCCGTCATCATTTCTGATATAGATTGAACCAAAAGGCTCTGTTCCGTACACCGCTGAATAAACAGGATATACAAGGCTGTCCTGAACGACACGTACAGACAAAGAAGAACTGTGAGAATTTCCACCAACGCTTCCACTGAATCTTAAAGAAAGGCCTGCATAAGGTCCTGAAATAAAACTTTCTTTTCCTGCAGCGGCACAAAAACCTGCATAACCGCCAAAAGCATTTACTGAAAAACGGGGATTTACACGAAAACCAAGTTCTCCAAAAGCCCGGTAGTAAATATCAGAAAAAGAAGATTTTGTTTCACCTTGGCCTTCTTTTTGGAGTTGAGAAGTATAAGAGGATATTCCAACAGCCCCTCCAGCTCCAAGATAAATTCTTGAAAAAGGATAATAATAAAGCCCAAGGTTTGCACCACCAAAAGCAACATTGATTACCTGATTATTTCCAGAAGGTTTTTCGTAAAGATATCCGCCTTCTGCTCCAAGAGTCAAAAGATTAAACAAGTCTATTCCACCAGAAAACACGGCACCTGGAGCAACAGACATGTACTGTTCTTTTGGAAACAAGAGAACAGGTTCAAGCTTAAAAACAAAATCTAGAGCTGTAAGCGGCAAAAAATTGATTGCCACAAGCAAAACATAAGTCAAAACTTTTTTCATAATAACTCAACTCCAGTTTTTACTTTTTCTCTTTTACTTCAGTCTTTTCTGTTGTGTTATTTGCATAATGGACAATTACACAATAACAATTGCCAGAAGAAATTTCGCTTACTGGAATTGTGTATTTTTGAGGACTATGATCGCTTGAAGAAAATGCCATGTACTGGTCACCTTTATGCTCATGGAAAGCTTCCCACTCTTTTGCTGTCCACTTACTGCATTCACTGTAAGGCCGATTTGTAACCAGAGTCTGAACAAATACAGGTGCGTCACTTGCAACTAAAATTGAGTTGTCTTTGTTCTGTATAATATAATCATAATTACCGGAGCTTGCAGTTCCTGTATAGTGAATTACAGGTTTATATATATGTCCATTATAGGTACTCTCCGGATTTCCATATGAATAATAACCTGTAGCTTTTATAAATTTAGATTCAGGAAGAGTTTCTGATCTTCTATTATTAGCTATAAAACTAGAGTATTTTGACCATGAACCTGAATTTTGTCCAACATAGAAATATGAACTGTTAAGTGGACTACCAGAAATAGTTAGTGTTGTGTTAGAACAAGTAAAGCAGTCTTTTATCACTGGTGACCACACACCTTCCGCTTTATTATCGTTATTATCATATATTTCATACCTACAATTGAATGTGTTATATTCATTCAATAATTTCCAGAAAGGAATTGCTACTGTATAAGAATTTGCTGAATTAAAATTATAAGTTGTACCGTCTGGTAAAGTAAATGTCCCCCTTTTAGGACCTGACCAGTCATCTTTTATATATATTCTACAAGTTTCACCTCTATATACAGAATCTGAATATTCACTCGCAATCCTCATTGAGGAAGTTGTAGTATCAGGAACCTCTGCATTATCAAATCTAAACATAATAGTAGGCATTACTGTATCATATGCTGTAGGTGTAACCTTTGGAATATTTATTGTAGCTGCAGAAGAACGTAAATTATTTTTTTCGCCATATATACTAAAAGACATGTCATACTTATGAGCTTTCATAGCAGAATAAGGGAAAGTTATACTTGTTGTACCTTCAGCAAAATACAAACAATTTTGTACTTTTTCAACTTTTATATTATCGGTATTATATATAAATATTTTGTCACAAGTATTCCATGAACTTTCATTTATATTTAGTGTAATTTTTATTTCATCAGGATTACCTTTTTGAATAGAATACTTATCTGTACTTGGAATTGTAACTGTTGGTAAAGCAGCCTCCTTTAAACTCTGTAACGATTTACAAAGCGTATTTGTTTTTCCAAGATTAAAACTATCTTCACCTTCATCCCAACCTGTTTTATCATACCTCATTTCAATATTTGGATAATAATTTAGGGTTTCCAAAAAAATAGGTTGATTTACAGTTGCATAGTTTCCACTAGATCTAAAAAATGCCCAACAAGAAAATTCAGCCCCAACATATGATGATGGACATTCAACGTTAATATAATTAATCCGATAAGAAATCTGCTTTTCTAATGAAAGCAAGAAGTCTGTTTCAGCAGGGAATGAGTATGTTCTTCTTCCGACATTTCCCATATCGTCTGTAATAATCAGCTCCATAGTTCTTCCATATAAATAGCCATCTATGTCTAAAACTAAATGATGTTCATAAGACACACCGTTTGCAGTGAAGGTACCAATCTTTTGATTATTATTTTTATCAGTATATTTCATTTGAATTGTAAGATTGTCAAAACCTAGACAAACAGCATCACTATCATAAATATTTGAACCGTAAATTGCAGGTTGACTATCTTCAAAACTAAATATGAAGTCATTTATACCATTTTTGAACGTAGAAAAATCAACTCTGTATTCGTGATCTGAATCATAATTGCCTGAAGTATCTATTCCAAGACATTTATTATATAGCTTATAAGGACTACCATCTCCCCCATTATATTCTCCCATATAAAAAACGCTTTTCTTTATAGCAGAAAAAACCTCTGTCGGTTCTGCCTTATTTCCAACAGCATCCGCTACACTTACATTCAGAAGAATAGCTCCATCTTCTTCAGTTATTTCATAAGGGATACAGAAAGTTGTTATACCTCCAGATTCATTCTTAAATTCAACACCACTAGTATTTTTTGTAAATACAGTTGTAGTCTCCTCAGAAACATCAGGTATACCTCTTGTTGTATTATTTGTTAGTCTTTGAGTAACTGTTACAGAGCTTACACCACTGTCTAAATCAGAATACTTTCCGTAAAGATATACTATACCTTTTGTACGATTCTGGAAAATTTCTGCCTTAGTCATATTATTTACTTGCTTCAAAACAAACTTATCAGCACTAGCTATAGATGAAGCACCTGCTATTGAACACTCTTTTCTTGTAGCAAAAAAGGAAATTTTAGTTGGTGGAGTTTGTTCTACTTCCGGTTTATAAGAAACTGTAAAACATGATTTTTCATTTTGTAAAAGCGGAATACTTACTCCATCCTTTGTTATTGAAACACCAGTTTTTAAAGATACTGTAAGATCAATAGAAGCAATATGCATAGAAGAAATATATTCTTTAAGGGCAACAATTTTTGGCATAATTGTAAGCTCTTTTCCATCTTCACTTAATATTGGTGCTTCAAAATAATTTGCCATTGAAGAAATTCCATAAGTAATGGAAATTTTATCTGCAGCAAAAACAAGTTTTGAAGCATCCATTGCTTTATTAAAGGTCAATTTAATTGGTTCATCAGTTCTATGAAATCCATCTCCAGGCCTTACAACAGTAACAGCAGGTTTTACTTCTTCATTTGCAGAAATATTTATTCCGTATCCACCACTTCCGTTTCCTATTGCATCATAAGAACGGGTTACTGCCTTTGTAGGGTCTGAACTGTCTATAACCAGAGTAAAATAAGTCTTACCACTCTTTGTTACAGTAATTGTTCCGCTTCTGGTATAAGTACTTGGAGTAACTGTATAACCTGATGGTCCAGTTTCAACTTTCCATCCGGTAAATTCATTTTCGTTTGCAGATTGGTATGCAAGATTAAAACTCTGTTCCAGATAAATGTTCTGTTTTGAACCAGAAGAAAGTTCTGCACCATCTACAACAAACTTACTTGTTGTAACAGAAGAATTTGTTTTTGCAAAACGAACTTCAGTTTTGGTCATTGTTGTATTATTAACTTTGAATGACCAGGTAAAATCTTCTTCGGCTGGAGTAATTTTTGTTCTGTTATCAGAAGCAAGATAATAAATTTTATTGTGTGGAACAGTTACTGTCACAATTTCATAAGAATTGTAAACCGGCAACATTTTTATTGGAGTAAGGGTGACTGTTTTACAGTCTGTACTTAAAGAAGTTTCATAATAAACTGACTTAACAAAGTTTGAACCTGTATAAGAAACATCAACTGCACTTTCTGTTCCACTAGTAATTGCATGGTCAAAAGTAAGAGTAACAGGGGTATTCTTTGCAACTTCATCTGTAGTATTTGGACTTACAGAAGTCCTAGAAATTACAGGACGTTTATAACATACGGCCATTACATTTATTTCTGCATCTGTATTTACAGTTAATGTTGTATTTACCGATGAAGCACTGGAATTATTAAAACTAACTTCATTTGAAACAAGATTTCCATCAGCTTTTACAATTTTCCAGCCATAGAACTGGTAACCTGCGTTCATTACAAGAGCAAGATTAAAATCTTCACCAATATTAAATTCTTTGTATGAAAGAGAACTTGTATCATCAACAGAATGTTTAATTACACCTGCCGCACTTGCCGGACTAAATTCTGCAAGTGTTGAACTTTCTCCATTCACAATCTTAAAGTTTACCTTAAGTTTTGCACGAGTTGTATAATCAATTACAAAATTAAAACTCTGCCCTTCTAAATTAATTGTCCTTCCATTATCAACATAGTAAAAGTCAGAAGGAACTGTTACAGAAATATTTTTTGTATTTCCCTTAGCAAGACTTATTGGACTTGTATTTCTAATTGTAATACTATTTCCAGAAAGACTACGAGTTGCATAATATGAATCCAGACTATTTCCATCTGAACTGATACGAATTTTACTTAAAAGGTTAGAACAATCTGTAGCAAGAGTCTTATTAAAAGTAATAACAATATCAGAATCTTTTGGATTTACACTTGCAGATGGTGTAATACCAGAAACCACAAGACTCTGGCTGGCATTTGCAGTAACTGTAACTCCCTGAATTGCTTCATAAACAATCATTTTTGTACTAAGGGCATTTCTATCTGCAATCTTAATTTTTGACTCAGGAACTTCTTCTGAACCGCATTTTACAGTCCATCCACCAAATTTCCAGCCCGTATTAAGAGCAAAGGCAATTGGAACTTCCTGTCCTATTGAATAACGATTAACTCCACTAGCCGCTGTAAATTCCCCTGAATCGGCAGGAGAAACAAATGTTACTTCAGCCTTATCCAAAGTTGTTTCATCAATCTTGTAATCAAAAGAAAAACCTGTTCCGCCATAAGTAATTCTTGTTCCGTCTTCAAGTGTGTAATAGAAATCTGCAGGAACGTTAACAGAAACAGTCTTTTTCTGACCAGCTGGAACATCAATCATATTTGAATTATCTGCTGCAAAAACAATTGTATCTTCTGTAACAACAGGCTCTCTAAAACTTGTTTTTATAGAAGTACCACCAAGTGTTATTGAAATATTTCTAAGCTGACGTAAAGCTTCTGCACTTGCTGGTATATTGTGATTAAATTGAAGTGATATAGATGAATTCTTACTTACAGTAGGATTTGCAGTGTTATTTACAGGACTATAAGAAAGAACCCTCAAGCGTGGTGCACAAACTGCCCTGATTTGAGTTGCTTCATTTCCTGTTGTTTTATCAAGAACTGTTCCTGTTGTATTTGCACTGGTTGCGTCTGCAATATAAATAATAGAAGAATCATAATCCCATTTTACAAACTGATAGTTAGCATCTTCTGTAAATGAAAGGGTAATTTTCTGACCAAGTGAATAATCTCTGGTACCAGCAAGATATACAGAACCTTCTGCTGTCTCACAGGTAAGATTTACAGTTGCTTTTTCATCAGTTGCTTCTGTAATCTGGTAGTTCCAGCTTTTTGAGTTATTCATCTTAATATTACTGCTGTCTGCAATATCTTTTGATAAAGTTACTTTTACAGTTTTATAAATTTCTCCAGAGTTAAACTGAATTGGATTAGTTCTGTCTACACCAATTGTAAGAAGTCTTCCGTTTACCTGAGGTTTTGTAAAATGTTCGGCAATTGAATAATCATCAATATTGGTGATTGAAACGTTCTTTAAATAAGTTTGTCCTTCATATGTATAAGACCAGATATTTCCTTCTGAGTCAGTTCTGCTTTCTGCACCTGCAGGAACTTCATCTGGTGAAAAAATAAAACTTGCTTCTGAAAGATTTTTGGTAAAACTTACACTAATTGAACGGTCACGGCTTACCCCAAGAGGATCATAACGTGGACTTGGTTCTCCAGACACAGCAATACGCTCAGAAGAAAATGGTATCAATCTTATTGCAACTGTGTCATTCAGGATTTTTACTTTTGTATTTGGCTCTGTGGCATTTTCAAATTCAACACCACTTGTTATTTCTACTGTTGGATTATCTTTTTCTACAGCAATCCATTTTACAAAACTGTAGGCAGGGTTTTCAGAAAAACTAATTTCAAAATCATAGCCCTGTTTTGCTTTATAGTTTCCACCCGGCACTGTAGAACCTGTTCCTTCTTCCGGTTGAACAAGGACAGTTATTTCTTTTGCATTGTTATAGGCAATTGTATTAATTATTTCGTCACGAGTATCTAGTCCACCAAGAAAGTTTTCACATGCAGTAAATAAAAGAGCGGCTATACATAAAACTACCCCCCCCCCGTACAGAAGTATAGTTTAAAAATGGATGGTTCTTTTTCATACTTTTCAACTCTCCCTATAAAACTTTGTTAAAATAATAATATAACAGTTTATTATTAAACATTTTCCCAGTTTTGTCATTACTTTAATAAGCAAAAAAAATATTTATCTGCAAACCAAACACTTTCCACCACCCCAGTTCAGACCCTAGTAGATTTCCCCTAAATTCACTATAATAAAAAAATGGCTACAAAAACTAACTTAAACAAAAAGAAATCTAACAAAAAATTTAACTTCAACAAAAAAAAGTTTTTATTTTACTTCTGCAGGATTTTTCCAAGTCTAGTCCTGACAGCACTTTTTATAATTCCAATGGGAATGAAAAGTCTTACCTTAGGCGATTTTGAAAGTCAGGCTGATTTAATCACCGCCTATCTATACCCTTTCTGCGGCTACGAAGGTCAACTCTTCAAGTATCTTTCTTTCACCATTTATTTTGTACCTTTTGCCGCCCTCTTCCTGCTCATATCACTTTTTATCAAAGACAATATCAATAAAATTCTTTACATAATCGTTTATGCAGCCCTTACAATTTATCTTTACAGTTCTGCCTTTACCTTTATGATTTACGCAAACACACCACGATGGTTTGCCCAGCTTCCAAAATACATTTACGTTGTTTTTGCCCTGTCTTTCATCTTCCATCTGGCAATGTCTATCGAAGGAATTCTTGCCATAAGAGAAATGAATCCTGAATTTGCTGAATACAGAAATATTCAGAAAGAATCTAAACAGAAAATCGGTTTTTCCATCAAAACAAAAGTTACCCTCACAATTATTGGAACAATTTCAGTCATTCTGGTAGTTTTCATGATTCTTATTCTGAACATTTACAAAAAATCCTATACCGAAGCAGTAAGTTCCATGGGACGTGCACAGGCTGAACGAGCTGCAAAACTTTATGTTGAAGCCAGCGGAAAAAATGCCAAAATCTCCCAGTCTTTCGATGAACAGAAAGTTCTGAACAGTTACGCATCTACACCTTTCGTCCGCATCGACATGATTACACCTGTAAAAAAGATTCGTGCAGCAGACGGACTTTACCTCGAAAAGATTTACGATTTCCTCTGCAACGGCCAGACTGTTTACACAAAAGAATCAGAACTTAAGGCCAAAACAGAAGAAGAAACAAAGGATGATATCAACACGACTTCCACCGAAGAAAACAAAGATACAGCCTCAAATGCCGAGGCAGAACAGAACACAGAAGTGGTGGAAGAAACTGAACCTGAAAAACTTATAATCACCCTGGAAAAAGACGGAGAAGTTCTTACAATTCCAGATTTTGATGAATTTTCATACACAACTGCAGTAGGAAAAGTAAGGGACATTCCTGCCGACGAAAAAAGAATTTCTGCCGAAGATGCCCTGGACTATATCCGCATGTATATGGACGGTTCATACGTAAATTCACCAATCAGAGACAATGCCCGCAAAACCTGTAAATACATGTACCCGGTATATTTCAACCGCAACGAAGGACGACTTCTTTCTGGTTTTACAATTGTTACTTACTATGAAGAACTTCTGATGAAATCTTACTTCCACGCAAGAATTCTGGTTTTCTCATGGAGTGTTATCTTTCTATATATATCAATTATTCTTTCTCTTTTACTTGCAGATTTTATTGCCAACCCACTTTTGTACCTCAAGACAAATGTTCATAAAACTTCGAATGCTCTTTCCGAAATTCTTGATGGTAATTCTAAAATTACGGCAGAAAATCTTATTTACACAGATCCAATTACTTCCAAAGATGAAATAAAAGATGTTTCCAAAGAAATTAAAAACATGGTAAACATCATGAAAGGAATTATTCCATATATCTCCTTCTCCACCTTGCAGGCCGCTGAAAAAGAAAATAAAAAAAGCACTTCATCACGCGAACTTTGTTTCCTTTTCACCGACATCCGAGGTTTTACTACACTTTGCGAAAACAAAGCTCCAAAAGAAGTTGTAGATATCCTCAATCACTATCTTGATATTGAAACAGAAATTATTTTGAACAATGGTGGTGATGTAGACAAATTTGTTGGTGATGAAATGATGGCCTTCTTTGCCGGTCCTAAAAAGGAATACAACGCATGTAAGGCTGCCATGGAAATTCGTACAGCAATGCGTGCCCAACAACAGATGGCCCTTTCTAATGGTGATGATGTAATTTCAATTGGAATTGGTATTAATACCGGAAAAGTCGTATTTGGTTCTGTAGGTTCAAAATCAAGAATGGACTTTACTTCAATTGGTGATACAGTAAATCTTGCCGCAAGACTTGAAGGTGCAAACAAGGCATACGGTTCAAAAGCAATTATCACTGAAGCAGTTTACGACAAATTAAAGGATACTTTCGTCTGCCGCGAACTGGACTTTATTACCGTAAAAGGAAAAACAGAACCTGTTCGTATTTTTGAAATCTTACAGACAAAAGCAATGGCAAGCGACAAACTGTTCGAAATTAAAGATTATTTTGAAAAAGGCCTGGCCTTCTACCGCAAGCAGGAATGGGACAAGTCAGAAGAAATGTTCCGCCTCTGCAACGAAAAATACGAAGACGCTCCATCAGCAGTTTTCTTAGACAGAATCGAACACTTCAAAACAAATCCACCACAAAAGAAATGGGACGGCGTTTTTGTTATGAAGGTCAAGTGATTACAAAATGCCATCCTTGGCATTTTGTAATCGTCGAGTTTGGAACTTTGCCCAAACTCGCAGTGAAAGCTCTACCAAACACAAAAAAGGCGCCATCCCTGGCGCCATCTTTATGCATTTACTTTAGACTTTTCTTGTAACTCCAAAACCTTTTCAAGTGGAAGTTTTACACATTCAGCTATAAGTTCTGGAGAAATATCTTTTTTTAACATTTCAACAACAACTTCTTCTTTTGCCTCGGCCTTGCCTTCAGCTTTACCTTCACGGAAAGAATAAGCCAATTGTCGTTCAAACTCCATAAACTGTTTCCTCCATTGTGTATTATGTTTTGCAGCTTCTACCATTTTAGAAATTTTATTAGAAAATCCGCTGGAACATTCATTACTAAGGACAAGCCTCAAAAAATCCTTTTGATCTTCATTCAGTATCTTATCATAGTTCTTTGCAATGAAAAAGTATTTGTATGCTCTATCATTTAAAACGACTTCTGAATTTTCTTTACAAATGTTTTCAAAACTATACTTACCTAATCCTTTCTTAAAAATGTCTGGAATACATATAAAAATAACATAGCTGGTTCTCAATTCACTATATTCTACACCTTTGTTAAGTTGATCTACATCCAGAACTCCCTGATAATAACGAGCCCTTTCTGGTAATTCTCCTGTATCACTAGTTTGAAGTTCAATATTAAAAGCTTTATCTACACCATAAGCATAAACATCCATACGTATTCCCTTTTTACCGTAATCAATCTCAACTTCTTCTTCCTGCCTCATTTCAATTCGATCAAGTTTCATTTCCAGTAAAATTTCCAGTAGTTCCTTACAAATCTCTGGATTATTATGCATAACTTTGTAGAAAATAAAATTATTTGCAATTGTTGCTCTTTCCCATTTCTCTTCAGGAGTAAGATTCTTTTCCATCATTTCACTCATAAAAACCTCCATTATATAAATAGCCTCAATATGATGAAAAAAGGAAATGAGTTTTGAAAAAAAATAATTTTTTTTGCAGAAAAGATTTAAGAAGAAATTTTATACATTTAAAAAGCGAGTCAAAACCGTTATTTTTATTTGACAAAAACGTACCAATAATGATACACTTATAATAATGGAAATAAATAAGAAAATTACAGCAGTGTTCTTTAAGACAGAACAAAATAATGAACCTGTACGAGATTTTCTTAAATCTCTGGAACCAGAAGATAAAAAATCAGTTGGAGCAGATATAATGGCCGTAGAAATGTCATGGCCAATCGGATACCCCAGAGTAAGAAAATTAGATACAGATTTATGGGAAGTAAGAACTAATATTTCCAACAATAGAATCTGTAGAGTTTTGTTTACAATTAGCGATACAAAAATGATATTACTTCATGGCTTTATAAAAAAATCACAGAAAACTCCAAAAGATGATCTGGATTTAGGAAAGAAAAGAAGAAGCCTTGTTTTAGGAGAAAAGAAATGAATAAAGAATATGTAGGAAGTGCATTTGATGATTTTCTTGAAGAAGAAAGCATTGCTGTAGAAGTAAAAAATGAAGCCATCAAACGTCTTATTTCATATAATTTACTTGATGAAATGAAAAAACAGAATATAA
>CAMPAL010000046.1 GCA_946631855.1 uncultured Treponema sp.
GGTAGAAGAGCTCACAGACGGGGTAGAAGATTTTGATACACCAGTGGAAGACCTTACTGCTGGCATGGATGACCTTGCTGCTCCGGCAGAAGACCTTGATGCACCAGTGGAAGATATTGTTTCTCCGGCAGAAGATTTCGGTGTGCCGGTGGATGATCTTACACCACCGGCAGAAGATTTAGGTGCACCGGTGGATGATCTTACACCACCGGCAGAAGACCTTACTACACCAGCGGATGATTTTTCTTTACCAGAAGACGATTTTTCTACACCAGCGGATGATTTTTCTTCAGAACCAGCTTCGGAAGAAGCTTCAAATAGTACAGATGATTTTAGTCTTCCAGAGGGGGATTTTGACGCTCCTGCTGAAGACCTTTCTGCTCCAGCTGATGATTTGACTGTTCCAGCAGATGATTTTGCTGACGGGGCAGATGACCTTACGACCCCAGCAGATGATTTTGGCGCACCGGTGGAAGAGCTTACAGCCGGCATGGAAGACCTTACTGACGGGGCAGAAGATTTTTCAACAGATGCAGGTTCAGAGCAGGATGCAGGTTCAGAGCAGACTGAAAACTCAGGTGAAGATTCCGGAATTCCTGATTTTAATATGGATGATATGGACTTTGGTTCACCAGACGAGTCTGCTCCTGTAGATTTTGATGCAGATGATGTAATTCCTGATTATGAGGATTCTGATCTTTCTTCTGATGGTGAAAGTTCTGATGAAAATCAGCCTATCGAAACTTTTGATACATCTGAAATGGAAGGAATGGATTTTGGAATTCCTGACACAGATACTCAGTTAAATGGTGGTGCTGGTGATTTTGAATTAGGAAATAATGATGATTTTGCAATGGAAGGGGAGTTTGAAATTCCTGGCTTCTCTGATGTTGCCACTGCAAAAGAAGAAAAATCTAAAAAGACACCTCTTGCCTCTTCTAAAGAAACAAAAGGAAAGAAGGGCAAAAAGAATCTTGAAGAACCAGATTTTAATGAAGCAGAAGTTGCAGAAGAATTACCTCCAAACACACTTTCTGATGTTCAGTATAAACAGTTCCTTAAGAATCTTTCAGAATATCCTTTAAATGTTCGTCTTGCTTTTGAAGACCTGATTGTACAGGATGAATTTACAGATGATGCAGAATTTGAAGTAATTGAAAAGATTTTGAATAAAGCTCCTGCAAGACAGGTTGCAAGTATGCTTGAAAAAATGCTGGATACTTCAATTCCTGTTCCAAGAGATTTTGAACACCGTACAGCAGAAGAATATGAAGCATACAAAAAATCACTTTCATATCAGCTTAGAAATAAGATTATTCCTGGTTTAATTGTTGGAGTTGTTGTTCTTCTGGTTGGATGGGGAATTTTCAACTTTAGTAAGAACTGTATTTATAAACCATTAAAAGCAAGTAAACTTTATAAACAGGGTTATGCTTTACTTCAGGCAGATGAATATCCTCAGGCAGAAATGAGATTTGAAGAAGCTGTAAAATACAGAATTAATAAAAAATGGTTCTTCAATTATGCCCGCGGATACAGAGAGCATAAACAGTATCAGAGAGCTGGTGCAATGTATCAGCGAATTTTAAGATATTTCAAGCATAATAAGGCTGCTGGTCTTGAATATGCTGATATGGAATTGAATGATCTTGCAAATTACGAAAGAGCAGAAGAAATAGTAAGACGAGAAGTTCTTGATTATCATATAAATGATGCTGATGGAATTTTGATGCTGGGTGATATTTTCCTTGAGTGGGGTACAGAAAAAGATCCTTCAAAACTTGAAAATGCCCGTGAACAGTATGCAACCTTACTTCAGCTTTATAAAACTTCAGATCTCTATCTTTCAAGAATGATGAGATACTTTATCCGTTCTGATAATCTTAGAAATGTTATTCAGATGCAGAAGACTTTTGAACCAAGAGAAAAATCTTTGTGTGCAGAAGACTGGGCTGAATTAAGCGGATACTTACTTGATAAATATTATGGACCATTGGCTCCATCTGAAGAATATTTGAGATACGAAATTGAAGGGCTTAGAGGACTTTTAATCAGGGCCGTTAAGACTGGACCTCAGAATCCTATTGCTCATTATAATCTTGCTAAATATTTCATTAATTCTGGAGAAACTGGTTCAATCGAAAAAACTTTGCAGACTGCAATTGAAAGATTTAATACAGTTCCTTCTATGAAAAAGAGGGATATTTACAAGTATATTGATTCATATAGACTTCTTGGTGAGCATTACATTGATACAACCGATTATCTTCAGGCTCAGGAACAGTTTGCAGAAGGTATTTCTCTTTATACAACAGAAAGAGATAATGCAGGCTTTGAAGGAACTCCAGAAATTGGAAAACTCTACGAAGATATGGGAAATATTAAGTATTCTATTTCTGGTGATTATGACGAAGCTCTCTTGAACTACAAATATTCTGTTGAACTTGAAAATGACAGTTCTTCTATCAGATATAGAATTGGTTATATTCAGTATAAGAATCATAACTACGCTGAAGCTCTTGGTTCTTTCATGAAAGCTGGAGATGGAAACGTAAAAGAAAGAAATCTTCTTCTGGCTATGGCAAACACTCTTTCTTTGCGTGGTGATGATTATGCCGCTCAGGGCTACTACAATCAGTTAATCAATAATCTTGATGATGAAATTTCTAAGAGAGGAATGGTATTCCCTCAGGCTAATATAAAAGATTATGATGTTGTTAATACATATCTTTCTGCAAGTAACAATTATGGTGTAACTCTTTACAGACTTGCAAAAAGAACTGGAAACAGCAGCTTGAATGCACAGGCAATAGTTCAGTTCCAGCAGTCATTAAGAGCATGGGATTCTATGACTCGTAATCAGGATACACTGGTTCGTCTTCCTGGAAGCAATCTTGCTGAGCAGAATATTCAGTATATCACTCATCCTATTCCTAATTTTGAGCCTGCTATTTATATTGATATTGCAAAAACATTGCTGGATAACGAAAATTTTTAGTTAATAAAAAAGAGGACTTATGCAGACAGAAATTAACAGAGGAATTCTTGCAAGACAAAGATTAAATTATATCTTCAAGGAACTGTTCAGAAAATCTATACATATCTGTTCAAGTTTTGTTCCTCTTTTTCTGAAGTTTGCATACTGGCCTGTAATTGCAGGACTTGTTTTTCTTCTGATTTTTTATTCTGTTTGTGAACTTCTTCGTTTGAAAGGAAAAAATATTCCCTTAATTTCAAAAGTAACTGAAATTGCTGCAAGAAAAAGAGATGAAAATAAATTTGTTCTGGGCCCTGTAACTCTTGTCCTTGGAATTTTACTTGCTGCTCTTTTTCTTCCGTATGAATGTGCCAGAGTTGGAATTTTTGCACTTTCTTTTGGTGATGGACTGGCCAGTCTTGTTGGAAAACTGATTGGAAAAGTAACTATTCCTGGAGCTCACGGGAAAACTGTTGCAGGAAGTTTGACTTGTTTTACTGCCGTTTTTATAGCAACTTTCTGTTGTAGTGGAAACTGTTTTATCAGCCTTGTTATTGGACTTTGTGCAATGTTTATAGAAGTTCTTCCTCTGGCTGATTTTGATAATCTCTTAATCCCTATATCAATCGGTTTTCTGTTTAAACTTTTATCGGGATTTTAATACCTGCTCTAGAAAATCTAAATCAATCAATAAACAGATAATGATTATGAACCTCTGAAAGATACATGAATGTTCCTGTTCCTAAAATAAGTGGGCCGGCAATTGTCGAAAGCAGATTGTAGGAATTGAACATTATTGTATATCCAAAACAGATAAGTATAAATCCAATTATCATAATCGGTTTGTATTTATTTTTTATTGTAGAAATCAAAATTGAAATCGTTGAAACAAAACAAATTATAAAAGAAAGACTTCTGATAAGTTTCAGATAGCCGTAAGAAAGACAGAAATTTGGAAGAACCTGGGCTGTATTTGTTGGAATAATAAATGAAAAGAAAAGTGCAATTATCAAAAGTATGAGGGCATAGTATTCGGTGTTTTGTTTGAATTCATCGGAACTTAAAACTGTGGTGCCAAAAAGTGCCAGGGGGGCGAGAAGCCTTGCAAGTAGAGTAAAGTTGCCTATTTTAATCATTGTATTTGTATAGCTCTGGGAAATATGGAAAAGGGTTGGAGCTATACGATATGTGTCGCATAAACAGGCAATCAGGAAAAGAAGGAAGAAAAGCATGTCGGAGGCCTGGGTTTTTTCAAAAGCTCTGCGAATCATCAGGGATGTAAAGATTATATAAAAATATTCAATAAAAATTGAAATAACTACGTAAATTGGTTTATAGCGTAGGAGGAATGAGTCACTGGTGTTTTTAAGATAAACTGAAGGCCAGGTAATTTTTCCACTTAAGAAAAGGAAAAGTGTAATGGCCAGGACAAGTATCGAGAAAACAATTGTGATGGTTGATAAAATAAGTGTAATTCTGTTTCTTGCCTTAATTGTCATGTTTAAAATGATAACGGTAAGAGAAATAATAGTAAAGACTTTAAAAATAAATCCGAAAATTAAGTAAGGACAAAAAATGTTCTTCATGGGAGGATTCATGAAAAAATCTTTTATTTGCACTTTATTTTTAGCCTTTGGTCTTACTGCCTTATCAGCCGGCGATGTTGCAACTTTTGTAGATAAAGGTTTTACAAGCGACGGAAAATATTACATTTTTGGACAGTATGGTAGAACAGATAAAAAATTCCAGGGTTGGGCAGAAATTTATCAGGTTGATATTGCAGAAAATGATTATGTTGATAAAGGGGTTTTCAAAACAAAGCCTTCTGCTGTAACCGCAGATAAAAATGGTAAAGATGTTTATGAAGCTCTTGAAGCAAAAAGTTTTTATTATTTGAAAAATCTTAAAACTGAAACAGCTAATCCTGATCATGTTCTTTATATCCTTGACGATGTAAATAAAACTGGCAGCGATAAAATTGTTTTCAAGGATTTCCGTGGTTCTGAAATTGAAAATCCTAATACTTATAATATTCAGCTGGTTTCAACAATAAGTGGTGCTGGAAAGAACTGTAAATCATCATTCTATATTGATGTAGTAAAAAAAGATGCAGAAGGAAATGTAATTTCTAAGCATGTAGTTGGTTCACCTGATATTCAGCGTAAAGGTATTACAAATTATAAAATTGAAAGAATTTTCTGTGATAAATCTGAAAAAAATCTTATTTTTGTAATTGAAAAAATGCTGGAAGATGATACTGGTACTTCTATCCGCTATATGGTTGAAGCTGCAAAATTCTAAAAAAAAATCTGATTTTGTGGTAAAAATCGATAAAGTAAATCCATATTATATATAGAAAAATATGCAGAAAACACGAGTCATTTGATTCGTGTTTTTTTTTGCACTTTTTTACAATATGGAGGATTTATGATATCGAAAGTACGTGAAGTAGGCCTGATTGTTCTGGAAACCTTTTTTATAGCAGGCTTGACAATTCTGGGAATTATTCCTTTTTCCTGTAAGGTTACAACAGAAGGAATAGAAATTATTGGTGGGGATTATACTGCCCCTGTTATTGAAGAAGTAAATGTTATTGATGAAAAGACAGTCACAATGAATTTTTCAGATAAAATTAATTTGAAAAACATTGTGGTTTCTCCATCAGTGGCAGGTATTTCGGATTCATCTTTACATTCTGATACTGAAGAACTTTCACCGGCTCTGGCGGCTGCATCTGGACTTTATGGAAAAATCGACACGGAGTTTAATCTTTCTGAGGACGGAAAAACAATCACCCTGAATTTACAGGAAGAAACTCAGATTGGAAAAGGTTACGAAATCTTTGGGGTGGTGGAGGATCGCATAGGAAATACCCTTACATTTTGTATTCCATTTACAGGTTTTAATTCAAAATTCCCTGCGATGATTATTACTGAAGCTCAGATAAAGTATGGAAAGGGTACTTTAAAAGGAAACACTATTTACCGGGGAGAATTTGTAGAGTTTTTAGTGCTGGAGGATGGAAATCTTGCGGGGCTAGAATTATTTTCAGCGGCAGATGGGGATGCTAAAAAATATTCTTTTCCGGCGATTGAAGTAAAACGGGGAGAAGTTTTGCTGGTTCATTTAAGAACAATCGGAGAGGGGTGTATAAGTGAAGAAGGGGATGATCTTAATCTTGCTACAGCACCTCATTCAAAAGATGGTGTAAGGGATTTGTGGCTTGAGTCAGGACTTGCTCATTTTAATGACAGTAGTGATATCATCCTCCTGCGTAATTCGGTTAATTATTCAATTATAGACGGACTGATGTATGCGGCGGAGGATGCCCTTGAATGGAAATCAAATGTTGCACCTTATGCTGTAGAACTTGCAGCTTCTGGAATTTATTACTCCAGTGACATAAGTGCTGCATCTTCTTCGAAAGGTTGTACACCTCAGCGTTCTTTAACAAGAAATGACCTTCAGTATGTTATAGAAAAACTTAATCAGGGGGAGGATATAGAACTTCCTTTGATTAGTGATGAAGATTCCTGGAGTGTGGTGGAAGTAAGTCCTGGTCTTTTGTAAGTTTCTTATTTATGTTAAACTGTAGGAATGGTTGAATTATTAGCTCCTGCGGGAAATATAGAATCACTTGAAGCTGCTATTGGCGAAGGTGCAGATGCTGTTTATTTAGGTCTCAAAAGTTTTAACGCTCGAATGCGTACTACAAATTTTGCATGGAATCAGTTTGAGGCAACAGTTGAAACTCTGCATAGAATGAATAAGAAAGTTTACGTTACTGTTAATACTGTTACAGAAGAGCGGGAAACAGAACGTCTTTATCGTTTTTTGTCTTATTTAAATGAAATTGGTCCTGATGGATTGATTGTGCAGGATTATGCCATTATGCGTATGGCTCAGGAATTTTTTCCTAATCTTGAATTGCATGCATCAACTCAGATGAATGTTGAAAGTTCCAATGCCGTTCGTTTGCTTCAGAATAATGGAATTAAACGAATGGTTCTGGCAAGAGAACTTGGCCTTGAAGAAATTCAGAAAATAAAAAATGAAACTGGTGCTGAACTTGAAGTTTTTGTACACGGGGCTCTTTGTGTAAGTGAAAGTGGTCTTTGTCTTTTTTCAAGCTTCCTTGGTGGAAAATCTGCTAACCGTGGTATGTGTACCCAGGCCTGCAGACGTTACTACACAGCAGAAGTTCCTGGCGGAATCAAGCAGGGCTATTATTTTTCTCCTTGTGACCTGCAGCTTCTTGAACAGATTCCTTCTCTTATTGAGGCCGGGGTTGATTCTTTTAAGATTGAAGGACGTATGAAGAGTGCCGAATATGTTGGAACTGTTGTTTCTGCATATCGTTATGTAATTGATCATTATCAGGAAGATAAAAAAGGTGCAATTGCTACTGGAAAACGTATTCTTGCAGGTGATTTTGCCCGTAGTAAAACTACTTACTGGTATGGATTTAAATCGCTGGAAGAAGGTGTAAACAATGCCGCTTCTAAGATTTTAAATCCTGATCAGGCTGGTGGAACTGGTATTTATCTTGGAAAAATTGCTGCGACAAAACCTGCTGATAAAGAGCTTGTAGAGGCAATCCGTGAAACTTTGCCGGAAGATGCATCTCCTGAACAGAAAAAGATTCAGATGGCTACATTGAAAGGCGGAAACTATGATCCTGATCCAGGTGATTCAATCCGTATTCATAAGAAGGATGACACAGGACGCATAAGCCATAAGATTCGAACTGTTGAAATTGATGAAGAATCGGGAAAGCGGTGGATTGATATTCCAGGCGGCTATTCAAATGGTGATGAAGTTTACCTGCTTCAAATTAAGGCCGGAACAAAAAGATATAACAGAGTTCTTCCTGCCGATTTAGGAAAATATCGAAAACAGCCTAAGGATGAAAAACTTCCAATTCTCGATTTAACACCTGTAAAGGATAAGGAACTTGATTATTTCCCGGAAGGAATTTATGTTCAGGTTTCATCGATTGCAGATGTTTTTGCAATTCAGGGCTTAAAGCCTGTTAGAATTATCATAGAATATAATCATGAAACTGCTTATGATCTTTTGAACCACAAAACAGTTTTACCATTCTCAAAAAAGCAGAGTTATATATCTTTAGATCCATTCTGTTCTTCAGCTCAGGAAGATCAGCTTAAAGAAGAACTTTCAAAACTGGCAGAGGATGGATATGTAAATTTTGTAGCTAACAATATTGCCCATATTCAAATGTTGAAAGGTAAGAAGGTCCATGTAATTGCAGGTCCATATCTTTATACTTTCAATCGATGGGCTGTAAGCTGGCTTGAAAATCAGGATATAGGGGCTTTTATTATGCCTTATGAAAATTCCAGACGAAATCTTGAAGCAACTTATGAAGCTGATGTAAGAAGTCGTGTGCTTGTTCCTGTTTTTGCTTATCCAGCTTTGTTCAGAATGCGTTTTAAATTACCAGAAGATTATGATTTTACTTACTTTGAAGATAAAGAAGCAAAAACCTTCAAGGTAAATTCAACTGCTGATGGTTCCTTCGTTATGCCTGAAGAACCTTTTTCAATTGTAGATAAGGTAAACTTTATTACCCAGTCTGGATTTAAACGCCTTTTGATTGATTTTTCAAAGACTAAGGTAAACCGCAGCCAGATTAAAGCAGTTACTACTTCTATGATTAAGTCTCAGCCTTTACCAGAAATTTCAAGATTTAACTGGAAGGATGGTTTTTATAATCCTCAGCAAATTGAAGATTATAAGGCAGCAAATGAAAGAGCCGCTCAGGCAAAAGCTGCTGGCAAAAATCCTAGAAGTGGAAATCGCCCGTCCGGTGGAAAGCCTTATTCTAACAACAGAAAGAACAAAGGCTTTTCCGGCCGAAAGGGCGGACGATAGTCTGACTTAAAAATTAGAAGACGGATGTTTCTTCAACTTCTGTCTTCTTTTCTTCCTGGACCTTCTCATCGGTTTTCGAATACATAGGTTTATACTCAATGTGTTCTGCGACAACGTAGATCTTACTCTGTGTGACAGCATTCTGATCTTTCCATACACTTTGTTTTAATCGCCCAACAACGCGAACCCCACGGCCTTTTTTAGCTTTTTTTTCACACAGCTCGGCGGATTTCCCATAAGTTTCAACATCAAAATAAGACACTTCATCAACAGCCTGATCATTCTTATTCTTGTAGAATCGGTTTACAGCGAGTGTAAAATTTCCTACTTTAAAACCTGCAGCAGGCTCAGAGAGTACTGCATCCTTTACAAGATTTCCTTCTAAAATAATAGAATTTAACTGGTTCATAATAATAACCTCTTCTTAATAAAATAGGATGACTGGCCAGATTATCATCACAGGGGTAAAAACCCTGCACATATATAATTGCTTCAATATGCGAAAAGAGGAAATGAAAATGAAAAAAAATTAAAAAAAAATGCGAAAAAACTTATTTTTTATCGGAAAAATTGCTTACAAGACGAAGAATGTATAAAGTTACATATTCTGTAAGAGCTTTTTCTTCATTGATTTTCTGCATGTTTGGTGTTTTTACCAGTGTTTTAGCAAGGTTTTCTACACGCTCACGGGTAAATGAAGTTCCAGTTAAAGTTTTTACAACGCGGCGAGTGTAATCGCGGATTAAAGAATTAACATCTTCAATCAGGTTGTTATAGGCTTCTTTGGAAATCATTTTGTTCCACTGTTTTGTGAGGTAGTTTAATTCCCTGTCCAGAGTAGAACCTTCTGGAATTAAGTCTTTGGTAATTTCTTTAGCAGCTTTTGCCAGAGCTTCTGCTTTGCTTACAGGCTTTTCTGCTGATTTTTTAGCATTTGCTTCGGCTTCTGATTCATCAATAAGATCTTCAATAGAAGTTGTTTTTGAAACTGTAGAAGCTGCTTTCTTTTCCTTGAGTTTTTCCTTTTTCTTTGTGTTGAAGAAAGAAATAATCCATGAAATAACAGGAATTGTATAAATTAAAGGCAGACGAGACTTTGCGTTTGCAAGAATTTTTGAATTTTTGAGCATGAGTAAATCACTGTAGCTCATAAGTTTTCCGTCTATAAAGAGGTGGAAGCCATCCAGAGTTTCATCATAATCTTTTTCATAAGAAAGAAGATTTATAAAGTTTGCATTCAAAAGGGCGTAGAGGACTGGAGAATTTTTTTCCACCAGCTCATGCAGGCATGCTTCAAATTCGGAAGCATTGGTCATTTCTGGAAGTTTTTCATAATTTGAAAGGGACTTAAACCAGCTTTCTTCAAGTTCCTGCTCTATAGAACCATGTGCTTCATTACACAAACGAACAATTACCTGAACAACCTTTTTCTTGTAGATATAATAACGGGTTCCAGAGTCTACTTTGAAAATGAGAAGTGGAGGAAGTTCATTTGCTTCACCTTCTGTTGTCATTCTCTGTATAAATTCTTTCAGGTCATCTTCGCTGTATTTTCCGTAAAGAAGACGTCCATTCTGATCCTGGAATTTAAGAATCTGATTCATTGAGAAGAAGTATGGAGCTTTTGCAAGTTCACCTTCCAGCTCTTTGAGGGCTTCTTCACGTTTGTGTTCTTCCTGGAATTTTTCTTTAAGATAGGTACTGTGAATTTCGAGAATTTGTACTGCCTGAAGAATATTTATATCTTCAACTGTGCGGTCCTGAATCTTTTCGAAATCCTGGCGTATAAGATAAAGAGACTGGTTCCAGATGTAATAATCATCACCATCTGTAAAATCTGCAAACTGATAATTTTCTGTATCTACAAAGTGGGTGTAAAAGTTTCTGATTGAAATTTCTTTCGTAGGGTTTGTACTTCTTAATTTTTTAAGATAGTAATCATGGAATTCTTCTTTTTTAAGAATTTTTCTGATTTTCTGCTGAGCTGTATCCAGAAGAACTTTTACCGGTACACAGGCTGGCAAAAGCATAGAAGGAACTTCCCGGCTAAAATCAAGAATATATAAAAGTGGTGATTTAGAATTGTCTTTGTTGATGATATCAGGAATATACTGGTTTGCAATTTTGTGTTCCAGCACATTTGAAGGAAAGGCTTTTGGTAAGTCGGAAACAACAGGGTAGAGAATTGAGTCGTTTTTTAAGGATTCTTTAAACTGATTTGCGTACTTAATTGCAAAATAGGAGATTGAAACAATTGTCTTTTTTCCATTGGCAGTTATTACACAAACAAGGTGTTTTGCAGAAAGTCCTTCAAGTTCGGCTGAAACGGTTGAAGATGGATCTCCAAGATATTTTACCAGATCCGCTTGTTCTTCTACATGGTGTTCAGCATATTTTTTAATATAACTGCAGAATTCCCTTAAATCTATAAAAGGTGATTTTTGTTTTTCTGCATAATATCTGATTATTGAACTTAAATTAGATGTTGTTGCCATACAGTTTCCCTTCTTTCATTTCCCCATAATATTACATTATAATTTATCGGGTTTTATAAGGCAAGGTTTAGAAAAAGTATGGCAATATTAGAAATCTAACGGATTTTTAATGAACCAACATTAGTTCTTGCTGAAATTTTAAGATTTTCAGAACCTTTCTGGCGGTATGAGTGTCTTAACTCCTTATCACCAACAGACAATTCTCCAATATCAGTTTTGAGGTCCATGTCATATTTATCAAGGTCGTTCAAAGTTTTAATTTTCAGTTCACCAACGTTTGTTTCTGCATCAAGCTCCTTAAAAGCTGTATCTACAATAGAAAGATTTCCAACATCAGTTTCAGCATCCAGAGCATCAATCTCCATATTTTCGATAATTATTTCACCAACGTTTACTTTTATATCAGCTTCACTTAAATGTGCATTGCGGGGAAGGGTAAGAATGAGCTTACAGTTGTTGTTTCCGTTGTTTGATTTTTTAATGTTCTGACAAATCTTGAGTTCTCCGTCTACAACCTTGAAGTCAGGTCTTAATTTTTCTTTGTTGTAAGAACATTCCAGTTTGTAAGAATCTCCCTGGCGGATTGTTACCCTCATGATGTTTGCATCAAGGTCAAGTTTGGTAAAAGAATCCAGTTCTTCATTAATCATTTTTTTAGAAGAAGAATTTGTATTTGACCAGTCATTATCATCGTCATAATCCTCATCAAAGTCAAAATCATCATCATCAAAAATATTAGTTTTAACAAAGTTCTTAATATCAGGACCGAAATTTTTAACTGTTCTTACACTGGAAAAAATGATAACTCCCAGTGTTATGGTCCAGATTATAATCAGATAAATGTTAATTTTCTTTTTCATAATAAATTCTCCCTTAGTTTTCTTTTGTATCTGTAGAAATGCCTGTTATTGCTGTAATGACGGCAGATAAAGCTGCTGCAACTGGCCAGATGAGCCAGGAAATATGCCAGCAATTTGTAAGGAAACTTACGCAAAGATAGATACAGGTTACTGTAGACCAGTAGGCAGACATTATGGCTTTGATTCTTGGATTATTTGATTCCATAGTAGTGTTAAACTCCTCGTTTACTTTGTTATTAAGATTTAAAAGCTTGTCATAGGTGTTTTTAATTTTGTTAGATGAAACAATAAGAAAAACTCCGGCACCAACAAATATAAATAGAAGGCATGCTGCAAATTCTTCCAGGAAGCCCTTATTGTCAAAAATGATTGCAGGAACGAAACAGAGAACACAAAGCATTATTCCAAGAGAAAGTCTGACACTGTAGGAAGAAATAAATTCTCTTTTTTGGTTCAGAATGTTTTCCCGGGTCATGCTGTCAATTGTGCATGGTTCATTTTTAATAAAGTTAAATCCTTCGGTTCTGAGAGGATTCATAATAAAAAGGGTGACCGCACAGGCAATCATAAGAAACATACCTATAATGCCGATTGTGTCGTGGTGTAAAGCATCACCAATGATTGGTCCGATTGGACAGCAGATACAAAGCATGATTGCTCCTGCCTCAATAAATGCTGCTTCTTTTTTTGCCTTAAGATAGGCTGTAACTTCATCGAAAGTAACTTTGCGGCGGTTGATGTTTTCTGTACGACTGGTAACAAGAAATTCTTTTATTCCTAAATCGTCAGCAAGGTCTTCCAGGTTTCCGAATTCTGAAATAACAGTTCCTACTGCTTCGTTTTCGGTTTTTCCTTCACGAATAAGTTCTGTATATTTGTCTTCCATCATTTGAAAAAGTTCTGATTTTGCACGATAAACTTTTTCGTTCTGTGGCAAGTTTCTGAACATTGCATCAAGATAATTTTTAATAGTTTCCATAACTCTTCCTCTTTTATTTTTCAATAAATTTTTCTACCACCTCTTTTGTAAGGTGCCATTCTTCACATTTTTCTTTGTACCAGTTTTTCCCCTTCTCGGTGATACGGTAATAAGTTCTTTTCTTTCCTGTATCTGCCAGCTGGGAGTAGGATTCTATGTATCCATTTTCTTCCATGCGGGTAAAGGCAGAATAAAGGGTCGTTTCTTTTATTACGTACTTTTCCTCGGACAAGGCCTTAATATCTTTGGAAAGTTCGTATCCGTACGAAGGTTTCTTCAAAAGCAGGTACAAAATCATTGTGTCGTTATAACCACGTATAACATCACTACTGATTGATACCATCGTTTATCCTCCGATAGTCGTAGCTTCGGCTGACGTTGTAACGTCTGTCGTACTACGTCTGACGTAGTAAAATATAATGCTATACTTTTAATCTGTCAATATCTTAATTGAAATAATTTTTATAAAAGCATAGAATATCACTATGTTACAATCAAATCGTATGAATGGACTGCATCCATATGTTCCTGGAGAGCAGCCAAAAGACCGTGAATATATCAAATTAAATGCAAATGAAAATCCTTATGCCCCAAGTCCAAAAGTGGGAAAGGCTGTTATAGATTTTGTGGAAAATCACCGGGAAAAAATGGGACTTTATCCTGATCCTGATTCAAACGAACTGCATGCTGCAATTGCAGATATGCTGAATCAGTGTGGTGGAGTTCTTTGTCGTGCTAAGGTAGATGGTGATAAAGTTACTCCTGCTGAAGAAGACAAAATTCCTTTTACTGTAACTACTGATATGATTTACACAGGAAATGGTTCAGATGAAGTTCTTTCTTTTGTCTTCTATGCCTTTTTTGATTCTGGAGAAAAGTTTGTTTTACCTGAGTTTACATATTCCTTCTATCCGGTGTATGCAGGTTTTTACAATATTCCAATGGATACAATTGCTTTAAAATCTGACTGGACTTTAGATACTGAAAAAATGCTTTCTTCTGCACATGCTGATAATGGAGGAATCATTTTTGCAAATCCTAATGCTCCTACAGGACTTGGACTTACCAGAGAACAGGTTAGACAAATGCTTCTTAAGGCTTCTCCTGATAAAATTTTTATTGTTGATGAAGCTTATGTTGATTTTGGTGGACAGTCTTGTATTCCTTTGCTCAAAGAGTTTAAAAATCTTTTGATTGTCAGAACTTTCTCAAAATCTTTGTGCGGGGCTGGACAGAGACTTGGTTATATTGTTGCAAATCCTGAACTGATAAACATTGTAACTACTGTAAAAAACAGCGTAAATCATTTTCCTATTGATGCTTTATCTCAGGTTAGCGGAAAGACTGCCTGTTCGGATGTAGCTTATTATGTTGAAACTTCAAAGAAAGTTGTTGAAGAAAGGGAGAAGTTTTATGATTTCTTAAAAGAAAAAGGATTTTTTGTTCTTAAGAGTCAGACAAACTTTATTTTTGCAAAGCATGATAAAATTCCTGGTGCTGATTTATACAAGAAGATTCGAGATCAGGGAATTTTAATCAGACATTTTGCGACTGCCGGAATTGAAGATTTTGTAAGAATTTCAATTGGAACTGCAGAACAGATGCAGGCCCTCAGACAAGCTATAGAAAATATCTTATAAAAAAAAGAGGTTGATACCATGAAGATTTTAGTTATTTCAGATTTACATGCCCATAACGAAGTTTTAGATAAAATGGATGATCTTTTCGGACAGGCTGATGCAGTAATTTTTGGTGGAGATTTTGCAGAATGTTTTAAACCTGAAACAGGAAAATCTGCTCTTGATGCACTTTGTACAAAACACGATACAATTTTTGCAGTTCTTGGAAATTGTGATAATGAACTCTTCCTTGAAGATATTGAAGAAAAGGATATCAGTGTAGAAAAGTCTCTTGTTTTCCATGAAGGACTTGCTTTTGCCGGAAGTGGTGGAGGAACAAAGTTTACAGGAAAAACTGAATTCGAACGTGAAGAAGATGAAATTATGAGCGATTTTGATATTGTTCTTAATTCTATAAAAGAAACAGGAGATTCTTCTTTATGGAAGAGTCTTATTCTGGTTAGTCATAATCCTCCAGTTTGCGAAAAACTTGATTCTTTTGATGGAGAACATCACGCAGGAAGTCAGAAGTTTACTGATTTTATTAAGGAAAATCAGCCTCTTGCAGTTGTTTGCGGTCATATTCATGAAGGAACTGGAATTGGAAAAATTGGCAACACTGTGGTAATTAATCCTGGAAGCCTTGGAGAAAAAGAAACTTATGTCTGGCTTGAAGTAGAAAAAGAAGGGGATGGCTGGACTGTAACTAATACTCAGTTGAATACTTTATAAAATATGCAGAATTTCCAATTTAGGTGGAAATACTATATAATAATTATAGGGGTTACATTTTGAGATTAGAAAAAAAGTTTATAATAACTTTGATTTCCGCTTTTATGTCAGCAGGACTTTTTGCGCAGTCCTTCTTTTCACATATCAGTCTGGTTACTTTTCGTTCTAATCTCACTTTTACAATTGGTGAAGATACTCAGTCATACACCGCAGAAAGAAGTCTTAAACCTTTTTCAATCAATAAATACGAAACGACTTATTCCCTCTGGTATACAATCAAACAGAGGGCAGAAAAACTTGGTTATTTTTTTGAAAATCCTGGACAGGGTGGAACTTTCGGAAGAAGGTCTGCACCCCCTACAGAAGAAAATAATGCTCAGCCGGTAACGATGATAAGCTGGTATGATGCTATTGTCTGGTGTAATGCCCTTTCTGAAATTCGTGGAAAAACTCCCTGCTACACATACAATGGTGAAGTTCTTAGAGATTCAAGTGATACTGCTGCCTGTGATCTTTGTGTTTGTAACTGGGATGCAGACGGATATAGACTGCCTTCTGAAGCGGAGTGGGAATATGCAGCCCGAAGAACTAAACTTGGTTTTCAGCGGGGTGATGTAATTTCGGGACAGGTTACTGATGATCCTGAAGAAGGACTTTTGTATGCCTGGACTTTTGAAAATGCTGGTGCTTCTAGAATTGTAGGTACAGCAGGCCTTCCTTTTGATTCAGATACAATTGCAATGCCGGGAACAGGAAATGCTAATTCTGCCGGTATTTATGATATGAGTGGTAATGTTCTGGAATTTTGCTGGGACTGGTTTGAAGATTATACAAGTGAAGATGTTTACGGAGCTCCCCTTGGCTTTGAAAGAGTGAGCCGTGGTGGAAGCTGGTCCGCATATACAATGTTTCTTTATGCAGGTGACAGATATTCTTACGACCCGAATGAATGTTATAATTACATGGGCTTCAGATTCTGCTGCACCGCACAATAGTTTATTGAGGGTTTATTACAAAACCCTCAAAACGGCGAAGTCAAGGCTTTAAGCG
>CAMPAL010000047.1 GCA_946631855.1 uncultured Treponema sp.
AGAAAAATTAGTTACTCTTAACAGAACTTGTAAAACTGTTAAGGGTGGACGCCGAATGTCTTTCTCTGCCCTCACTGTTGTAGGCGATGGAAAAGGTCGCGTAGGATACGGACTTGGTAAAGCTAACGATGTATCTGAAGCTATTAAAAAGAGTATTGATAAAGCTAAGAGAAATCTTATTGTAGTTCCTTTGAAAAACGGAACTCTTCCACATGATATCATTGGAACATATAAGAGCTCTGAAGTATTGTTGAAACCAGCTTGTTCCGGTACTGGAATTATCGCTGGTGGTACAGTACGTGCTATCATGGAAGCTGCAGGTGCAACAGACGTACAGTCTAAATCTTTGGGATCTAACTCAGCAGTAAACGTTGTTCGCGCAACATTTGATGCTATTTCTAAATTAATGGATGCCAAAAAAGTTGCACTCAATAGAGGTAAAACTCTTGATGAGTTGTGGGGTTAATGTATGGCTAAAGCAAAACAGGTAAAAGTTACATTAATTAGAAGTACAATTGGTCAGAAGCCAGAAAAGGTTGCATCTGTACGCAGTCTTGGATTGAAGAAGATTAATTCTTCTAACATCCTTCCTGATAATGACTCTGTTCGTGGTATGGTTGCATCTGTATCACACTTAGTAAAAGTTGAGGAGATCTAAAATGGCAGAATATAATCCAATTCTTAGCGCTCCTCAGGGTGCTAATAAAAAACCTAAGCGTGTTGGTCGTGGTTCATCATCTGGACTTGGTACAACAGCTGGTAAAGGTAACAAAGGACAGCAGTCACGTTCTGGTGGAAAAACATACGTTGGTTTTGAAGGTGGTCAGATGCCACTTTACAGACGTATCGCTCACAAAGGTTTTTCAAACTATCCTTTCAAAAAAGAATATGTTTGTATAAACGTAGAACAGTTGGAAGCTAAATATAATGATGGTGAAACTGTAAATAAGGAATCTTTAAGTGCTAAAGGCTTTATTCCTTCAAAAGGAACAGTACTTGTTAAAGTTCTTGGAAATGGTGACATTAAAAAGAAGTTAACAGTTGATGTTGATAAGGTTTCAGAATCAGCAAAAGCTAAAATCGAAAAAGCAGGTGGTTCAGTAAAAGTAGCTGAGTCAGCAGCTGAAGCAAAATAAGGTGAGTAGAACATGGCAAGCAATCCAATTGTAAATATGTTTAAAGTTAAAGAAATTAGAGATCGTTTGTTTTTCACACTCTTGATACTCGCAGTATTCAGATTAGGATCTGTTATTACAGTACCAGGAATTGATGCAAATGTTCTTCTTGATTACTTTGACAACTTAGCTGCACAGGGTGGCAATGCATTTGCCAGTTACATGGACTTCTTCGTTGGAGGAGCTTTTTCAAACTTCTCAATTTTGATGCTCGGTGTAATGCCTTACATTTCTATGCAGATTATTATGCAGCTTGCTGTGATTATTTTCCCATCACTTAAACGCATATCTCAAGAAGATGGTGGACAGAGAAAAATTGCTCAATATTCTAGAATAGGAACAATTGTTGTTTGTCTTATCCAGGCTTGGGGTATGTCAGTTTATGCAAACAGTATTCCAAATTGTATTGTAATAGAAAATAAAGTTTTATTTAAAATTCTATTTATGTTGACTGTAACAACAGGTACTATGGTTACTGTTTGGTTAGGTGATCAGATTACAGCTCGCGGTATCGGAAATGGTGTTTCAATGATGATCTTTGCAGGTATTGTTGCGCGCTTACCAAACGCAATTGTTGAGCTTGCTCAGCAGGTTGGTAAGAATGAAATTAAACCTGTATTTGTTGTTATTGTAGGCATCATGTTTATCGCACTTATTGCATTGGTAATTTATGAAGAAGCTGGTCAGAGAGCAATTCCTGTACACTATGCAAAACGTGTAGTAGGAAGAAAAATGTATGGTGGACAATCAACATACATTCCATTTAAGGTAAATCCTTCAAATGTTATTCCTTTGATTTTTGCATCTTCAATCCTTACTTTACCTTTAACAATTGCATCTTCATTCGCACAGGGTCAGAACTCTGCAAGATGGTTAACATCACTTTCTAGATTTTTGACTCCAAACGGTGTTTGGTACAATATATTGTTAGTTATTCTTATTATCTTCTTCGCATACTTCTACACTCAGGTAACACTGAACCCTACAGAAATTGCAAAGAACATTCGTGAAAACGGCGGCTCCATTCCGGGTGTTCGTACAGATAAGACAGAAGAATATCTGACTAAAATATTGAATAGACTTATATTACCTGGTGCATTGTTCCTTGCTTTGATTGCTGTTATTCCAACACTTGTTCAGAACTGGTTTGGATTCCCACAGTCAATCAGTCAGCTTATGGGCGGAACTTCACTTATCATTTTGATTGGTGTTGATCTTGATACAATGAGTCAGGTTGAGGCTCTCCTTAAAATGCATCACCACGAAGGACTTACTAAGAAGGGCAAAATCAGATCACGAAATCTCTAGAATAAATTTTTAGAAAATTCGTGAATTAGCAGTAGAAAAGAACTGGGAATATGTGATATATTATCTTTTACCGAATTGCTCTCATTGCGAGGTGCCTAAGATTCGGTAAAAAATATTCTCATGGGGGCTTTTATATGAAAGTACGAACCAGTGTAAAACCTATCTGTGATAAGTGTAAGGTTATTAAGAGAAATGGTATTATTCGTATCATTTGTTCAAACCCAAAACATAAGCAGAGACAGGGCTAAGGCTTAAGGAGAAACAGATGGCTCGAATTGCGGGAGTTGATATCCCTAATAAGCACACAGTTGTTGCTTTAACTTATATTTATGGTATCGGCCGTTCATCAGCAGCAGAAATCTGCGAAAAGGCTAAGATTGATCCAGCTAAAATGGCTAACGATCTTACACAGGATGAATTGGCAAGAATTCGTGAAATCATGGACGCTGAGTATAAGACAGAAGGACGTCTCCGTTCAGAAATCGGTCTTAACCTTAAGCGTTTGATGGATATTGGTTGCTATCGTGGTCTTCGTCACAAGCAAGGTCTTCCAGTACGTGGTCAGAGAACTCGTACTAACGCACGTACTCGTAAGGGTAAGAAGAAGACTGTTGCTAATAAGAAGAAAGCATAAGGCGGAGGATAAATAATGGCTACCGTTAAGAAACGAAAGGAAAAGAAGAGCGTATACGAAGGAAATATTTATATCCAGGCTACGTTCAATAACACTATCGTAACTGTAACAGACATGAAGGGAAATGCTCTTTCATGGGCATCTTCAGGTGGACTTGGCTTCCGTGGAGCAAAAAAATCAACTCCATTTGCTGCTCAGTCAGTTGCAGAAACAGCTTTGCAGAAGGCTGCTAGTTACGGTTTACGTGAAGTTCATGTGTATGTAAAAGGACCAGGAATGGGACGTGAAAACGCTATCCGTTCAATTGGTGCTATGGGATTAAAAGTTAAATCAATTTCTGATGTAACTCCAATTCCTCATAATGGATGTCGTCCACGTAAGACACGTCGAATGTAATTACTATAGAGGAGATTTATTATGGGAAAAAGCACACAACCACTCTTAAAAAGATGTAAATCTTTAGGTATCAACCCTGTAGTAATGGGATATACAAAAGAGTCTAAAAGAAATCAGAAAGAAGTAAGACGTAAGAAGTCTGAATACGGTCTTCAGCTTGATGAAAAACAGAAAGTAAGATTCATCTATGGTGTTATGGAAAAACAGTTCCATAAATACTATGTAATGGCTACTAAAAAAGATGGCGTTACAGGTGAAATGCTTCTTCAGATTCTTGAATCAAGACTTGATAACGTTGTATACCGCTTAGGTTTTGCAAAAACACGTAAACAGGCAAGACAGATGGTTAACCATGGACACATTAATGTTAATGGAAAAAAGGTTAACATTCCTTCTTACCTTGTAAAAGTTGGAGACGTTATCACTGTAAAAGAAAATTCGGGAATTAAAAAACTTATCGTTGCAAACAATGATGTAGTTGTTCCAGGATGGCTTGAAGCAGACAAAGATAATTTTACTGGAAAGGTTATCAACTTAGCTACAAAATCTGATATTGATTATGCAGTTAAAGAGAGCCTTATCGTCGAATATTATTCTAAATAATAAGAAGGAGTACGAATGGCTCGTAATAACTTGCTTAAAGGTTTTAAAAGACCTAAAGGCATTACATTTGAACACGTTAGTACAAATCCTAACTACGGTAAGTTTTCTGCATCTCCATTTGAAACAGGATTCGGTACAACTGTTGGTAATACATTAAGAAGAATTTTGTTATCTTCAATCCAGGGATATGCAATTACTTCTATCAGAATTACATCTTATGATGAAAGTGGAATTTCACATGTAATTTCTAGCGAATTCGACGCAATTCCAAATGTTGCAGAAGATACACTTGAAATTATTAACAGTCTTAAGATGATTCGTTTGCGTCTTCCAAATGAAGTTGAAGAAGATACAATTCAGTATGAATTCCAGGGACCTGGAGTAGTAAAAAGTGATGATTTTGCTAAAGAAGGCCAGTTGGAAGTCATGTCTAAAGATGTTGTAATTTTCAACATGAATGAAGGTGCACATCTGGATATTGAAATTCAGGTAGATTTAGGAAGAGGTTATGTTCCTGCTGAAAACAACGAACATTATCTTGAAGATGTAAACGCAATTCCTATGGACGCCATTTTCACTCCAGTTCCAAAAGTAAAATACAATATTGAACCATGTCGTGTAGGTCAGAGAAGTGACTACGAAAAGCTTAATATTGAAATTTGGACAGATGGAACAATTGCTCCAGAAGACGCTTTGGCAGAAGCTGCTAAAATTGCAAAAGAACATTTTGCAGTATTTATCAACTTCAACGACAAAGATGTTATTGGAACAGATGAAAGTGATGAAAATGATGAAAGTGTTCAGAAGTTACTTAATACTCCAGTAGAAGATTTGGAACTTTCAGTTCGTTCATCTAATTGTTTAAAGAATGCAAATATTCGTACTATCGGCGAATTAACAAGAAAAACTGAAGATGACATTGCAAAGACTAGAAACTTTGGTAAAAAGAGTTTGCAGGAAATCAAGGAAAAGCTTCAAAGTAGAAAACTTACTCTTGGTATGACAGACTATAGTCATCTGAAGAATGCTGCCAATTTAACAAAGCAGAAGGAAGAAACAGATGAATCATAGAAATGGTTTTAATCCGCTTTCACGTACAACAGCACATCGTCGTGCTATGTCACGCAATATGGTAACATCGCTTTTTAGATATGAGCGTATTACTACAACAAAATCAAAGGCTCTTGAAGTAAGAAAATCAGCTGAAAAGTTGATTACAAGAGCTAAAGAAGATTCAGTTCACAACAGACGTGAAGTTGCAAAGTTTATTGCAGATGAAAAAATCTTAAATAAACTTTTCACAGAAATTGCTCCACGTATGAAAGAGAGAAATGGTGGTTACACACGTGTTCTCAAATTAGGTTATCGTCAGGGTGACGCAGCTGATGTAGTAATTCTTGAATTAGTTGATTATAAGCTTGAAGATGAAGCAAAAGAAGAAAAAAAAGCTTCTAAAAAATCAGCAGATTCAGATGCTCCAAAAGCAAAGAAAACTACATCAAAAGCTAAGGCAGAAGGAACTTCTGAAGCTAAACCAGCTAAGAAAACTACTTCTAAAAAAGCTGCTGAAAAAAAAGAAGCACCAGCTTCTAAATAACCGTATAAGGAGTTCGATATGTCAAAGAACCATCGTGGAACTGGTATCAGATCATTGGCTTCTCACGGAAGAGGAACTTGTGCAATTTGTGGAAAGACAGATATCAAGGTTCTCTGGGAAAAAGAAATCAATGGTGAAACTGTTAAAATTTGTAAATTTTGTAATGCTAACTTAAAAAATAAGGCAAAGGTTGAAGCTCGTAAGGCTAAACCTGCTGCTGAAGAAGCACCAGCTGAATCAGCAGAAGCTCCTGCAGCTGAGTAATTACTTTAATTAGTATTATGCAAACCGTCATCAGATTGTGGTGACGGTTTTTTGTTTTTTAAAATCAGTAGTTGCTTGAATTTCTATATTGAGGTAAACTATAAAGATATGAGTGTAACAACTAGTCATCACATTTCTCGTTATTATGATTATTTTCGTGATAAAGAAATTGTGTTTACAAAAGCAAATCTAAAATCACTGCGTATAGATCCAAGACAGATTTATTTGAAATGTAATGGGGGACAATGGCCTTGCATTATCAATTCATCATCTCTGCAACAGGCAAAAGTTATTATAGGAACATCTAGTGGTGCATACTCTGCAATTAACAAAAATAAATCAGCTCCTGTAAGTTTACGCTATTGTTTTTTTGATGCAAATAATGAACCAATTCAGTTTTTTGTTACATGTAATGTCTTAGAAATAAAATCATATCAGGGGTCAAGTGAACTTGCTATTGTTACTTTGACTTTTTCACAGAGACCGCCTGACGACCTGATCCTCAAGATTGGGGAATTTATAGAAGTTAATCAGAACTTTCAGAATCGAAAAGAAGAAAGAATTGGTATTAATAAAAACTCTTTACGTGAATTAGGAATTCCAAAGGAAGAATCCTACATTTTCATTGCAGGTGTGCCTAGAAAATGTATTTTGAAAGATTTGTCTTTTGGTGGTGCCAGAGTTATGCTGGTTGGAATTCCAAAGTTCCTCGAAAATAAAGCTGTTGATTTAAGACTTTTCTTTTCTGATACAAATGAGAAAATTGCCCTTAAAGGTACTGTAATTACAGCAGATTTTTTACCTGGTAGAAAAGATATATCTGTTGTTCATATTGAATTTGATGTTGAAGAAATTCCAATGGCATATAAATTCCATATCAACAGTTATATAACTTCTTACCAGAAACAGATGATTGAAAATCAGTTGAATAATCAGGCAGCAGCAGCAAAAAGTGAAGCAGAAGCAGCAGCAAAAATTGCCCAGATGCAGGCTCAAAATCAGGCTGCACTTCAGGCTGCAAATCAGAATATTCAAAATGCACAGAATGCTGGAAAAGAAGCAGAAAAGAAAGCGGAAGAACCTGCTAAAGCAGAAACTCCTGCTCCAAAAACAGAAGCTCCTGCTGAAGCAAAAGAACAGCCTGCTGCAGAAAAACCTGCTGAATCATCTGGCGAGAGTAAATAATATTTTACCAAATTATAAGTGAGACACAATGAAAGCAAATAATCCTTTAGAGACTATTTATTACATTTCTATTCCTGAGAATTTTATTTCTTCTCAGTCTGAGTTTAAAATTGATCCTGCTATAAAATTGCCTGTTCAGAGAAAAGTTAATGAAGCCCCTGGTGATTTTAATCCTAAGGAAATTACAACTGAACAAATTCTTGCAGGAATTTTGACTGTTCTTGCCTATGATAAAAAGAATGAAAATCTTGAATATTATCGTTCAATTATCAAACAGGTAAAACCAAATATTAAAAAGGAATTGTGCGAAGCTGCAATTTTAAAAACTAAGAATGAAGATTTTGATCTTGCAGAAGAAATTTTTCTTGCTTTACTTGGTTTAGATAGCGAAGACCCAGCAATAATTCTTAATATGGCACTTTTTCTTGATCAGAGAGCTGATTCTTATAGAAATGCAGGTCTTAATGAAGATGCTGATGCTTATGATAATGATGCATTTTCGTATTATTCAAAAGCTTTGACTGTAGAACCTCCATTGGCAGATGTTTATTTTAATCTTGGTTTCTTCTACTTGAAACAGCACAAATACCGTGATGCAAAGGATTCTTTTGAAACTTACATTGCACTTACCTGTGATGCTACAGATGAAGAACTTGGTGAAAATGGTGTTTATAAGAAAGAAAGAGCTCAGGAAATAATCAATAATATTAATGAACAGAATGTTGAAGATGAATTTTTCCGTTCGGCTTATGATTTTATTTCACGTGGGCAGGAAGAAAAAGGTTTGGAACAAATCAAAAAATTCTTGTCTGCAAATCCTAAAGTATGGAATGCCTGGTTTTTGCTTGGCTGGGGTTTGAGAAGACTTGAACGTTTTTCAGATGCAAAACAGGCCTTCCTTGAGGCTTTAAAATGTGGTGCTGATAGTAATTGTGATACCTACAATGAACTTTCTTTATGTTATGTACAGGAAAAAGATTTTGCTGAAGCTCAAAAATGTTTGATGAAGGCTTTATCACTTGAACCGGAAAATACAAAAGTAATCTCTAATTTAGGATATCTTTCTCTTGCACAGGGGAATATACAGCAGGCACGAAATTACTTCCAGACTGTTCTTGAGTATAATCCAAAAGATCAGATTGCAGCATCTGAATTACTAAAACTGGAAAAAGATTCTTAATTAATAAAATCAAGGGAGACTAAGTCTCCTTTTTTTATGCCGTTTTTTTCATACCAGCCTTGAGGAACTTCTAAGGCATAACGAACAGAGACTGTAGAGACGATTGAGGCTTCACTGAAAGGTGTCATATCATAAATATCGCGAATACGGCCCTGTGAGTCGATGTAGGCAATGGAAAGCGGGTGAGGGGTGTTTTTCATCCAGAAAGAAAGAATCTGATCTCTTTCAAAAATGAACATCATTCCAGTACCGTCCGGGATGTTTTTTCTTTCCATAAAGCCGAAATTTCTTTCTTCAGGTTTTACAGCCATTTCTGCTTTTACGACTAACTGAGTTTTATCAGCTTTTGTTATTGTAATATTTTTTACAGTAAGTTTAGATTTTGTTTTACATGACAGTAATGTTGAAAACGAAAGTATAAGTAGTGCTAAAATCAGTTTTTTATTTTTAATCATAATTCATCCAAAAACATTTCACGAGTCATTTCTTCTGGAGAAGCCTGAATGTTTGAGTAGTTCTGTGTTCTTTTGAAAGTTTCGTTATCGATATATTTTAGAGTTAATGGTCGTTCGAGAGATAGGGTTATATCATCATTTTTCCAGCTTGCAGATTGTGGATCGAGAGAATCAGGCTTACCGTATTTTTCTGAAAGTTTTGTAAATATGGAATAGTAGTCCATTTTGTCCTGATTAATATTTATTGTGATGATAAAAAGTTTGTCTTCAAAAAACTGAAAATAACATCGTTTTAGGAAGTTGGAACCATGGCCGTATTCAGAATCTGTTTCGATGAGAACTTTGTTTGTACCTGGAACTAAAGAAACATCTCTGTCTCCGTGATATCCAAAAGAGGAATCTTTTACGAGAGCATCTTTTGTTTCTTCAAGAGACATTCCTAATTCAATATCACGATAGCCGTTTGGTAAATCTTTTGCATTTAAAATAAAAATTGTTGCAAAAAAAATGAGAACAGTAGATATTTTCTTCTTTAAACAAATCATAAATTTAATATCGGAAGAAATATTAATTATTATTATTCTGTTTTCTGTAGAATGCAGCCTGTTTTGTAAGTTCAAGCAAATCTTTGATGAAAATCTTTCCACCTTCAATTCTGTAGTTATCGGACTGTTCAAGTTCGTAAATAGCTTTAGATTGAAGCTGAGCTGGTAATCCACACATGTTTGCAAGATCTTTTGGTGTTAATTCAGTCTGCATAGACTGCTTGTTTGATGAGATTGCAATCTTCTGTTTTTCAATCTGGAGAGAAAGCATATCAACCATCTTAGCAAGTGGATCCGAAAGATTAGCATTATCAAGCTGTCTGTACATTGACCAAAGACGATCGGCAAGTGTTGTTGTAAGTTTTGCAATCAGCTGTGGCTGTGTACTAACCATTTGATTGAAGTTGGAACGGTTGATAACCATAAGAACACAATCACTATGAGCAATAGCACTGGCAGATCTTGGTTTGTTTTCTAGAAGTGCCATTTCTCCAAACATATCACCTTTTTTAAGAACGCAAAGAATTACTTCGTTACCTTTTACAACTTTTGAAATTGTAACTTCACCCTTCTGAATGATAAACATATCGGCACCAGACTGTGATTCTGAGAAAATCATTGTGTCTTTTGGATATGAGCGGTTCATTTCTGCAGTTGGTTCAAAATAAACTGCATGAGTTTTTGGTTTAAGTGCAATAAATCTTTGTTTAGCCAGATCTGCATTTGGACCTGTTGGTTTTGTTTTCAGATACTGATAGTAAGCATAAGTTGCAATATCGCTGCGGGATGTTTTTTCGTAATACTGAGCAACATTGAAAATCTGATCATAAGTTTCTTTTACTACAGAATTAAGAGTTGCCTTTGTAAGCATTTCGTTCATAACGCGCATGCGGTTTGCGAATGTTTTAATGATTTTAAGAGCAACAGGAGTATTGTTTGCAATGAGTTCTGGGTATTGTTCTTTGCGAACAGAGATAGCCATTACATCTGTTACTGCAATTGCTGTTTCAATCTGTAAATGACCAGACATACATGGAACTACACCAACGAAGTCTCCTGGTCCATAAATAACAGGAGAAATGCCTGAGCCTGAGGCCTTAATACATTGTACAGAACCTTTTTGAATGATGTAAAAATGGTCCGTATCGGCCTTACCTTCAACAACTAAATAAGTGCCCTTGCGGAAATTAACTATTTGTAATTGCAGCAAACTTTTCTCCTTGTGGCAAATTATACCAATGTTTAAGTATAATTTCTGATTTTTTATTTGTCAATTAATAGAAGAAACTGACTTTTTTAGTTTTCAAGGAAAATAATTTCATTTTCTAAGTCGAAATTAAATTTTTCTTTAACAGTTTTTTTTGCCAGTTTCACTAGTTCTTTTATATCATCGGCACTTGCATGATTTATATTTATAATGAAATTTCCATGAAATGGTGCAATTTGTGCTCCACCAATGATTGTTCCTTTTAATCCCGCTTCATCAATTAATTGTCCGCTTGGTTTTCCAAATAAATGATTGTTTTTGAAGACAGAACCGGCACTTGGATATTTGAAATGACCTTTGTCCTGGCGTTCTTTTATGAATTTCTGGCAGGCCTTTTCAATATCATCATGCTCTTTAGGGCTTTTTTGTTTAAGAATAAAAGTTGCTTCTGTAATTATTTTTGCAGGTTGATCTTTTTGTGTTTGAAATGGTGACTTTTTATAATCCCACTCCTGAGGATTGAAGGGACTTGTTTTTTCTGTAAGTTTCTGGTGTTTGAGAACTGTAAATGAAGTTGTGTCGTAAATTATATCGCTGATGGATTTGTTGAAACATCGGGCGTTCATGTAAAGAGCTCCACCCACAGTGCCAGGGAGGCCTGCGAATTCTTCAAGTCCACTTATGTTTGATTTTGTACAGAAATTTACAAGAGTTTGAATTCTTGTTCCTGCCTGACATTTAATTAAAACTGTATCTGGTGGAAGGTTGTCGGGTAAATCATCATCAGTTTTTGTAAAATTATTCAGGCATTCGGTGGAAATGATTACACCATCAAATGGTTTATCTGGAAAAACGACGTTTGAGCCTCCTCCCAGAATGAAATATTTTTCTTCAGAAGCATTTACTGCACCTGTAACGGAAATAAATTCTTCTGTTGTTTTTGGAATTATATAAATAGCGGCTGTGGAACCTACCTTGAAAGTTGATTTTTGAGCCAGTGGTTCATCTATTTTGTAATAAATTTTAGCTATATCTAAACTTTTTAGTAAAAAATCATTTTCCATAAAATAATTATAAAGAACTTTGAGTTTTTTTAATAGAATAAAATGGAATAATTGTTACAAAATAGAAAAAAATGTCATAAAAACGTAAATAATGAGCTTTTTTTCTTTTATTTGGTGGCTAAATGTATTAACTTATGTGTTATATTTGAATAACATGATTTTAAAGTCTATTCGGACTTGAATTTATAAAGGAGAAAAGTATGGCTGTAGTGAGCTTGCATAATGTCTTCAAGTCTTATCCATTGGGAAAAGAAAGAATTGAAGCTGTAAAAGGAGTCTCTTTTGATATTGAGACAGGAGAATTTGCTGCAATTTCAGGTCCTTCTGGATCTGGAAAATCAACAATTTTGAATATGATTGGATTGATTGATCTTCCAAGTGCAGGTTCAATCGTCATTGGTGGAACAGACGTTTATGATGGTGTTGATTTGGAAGATGCAGAAGTTCTTAATACACGCTGGGTTTCTTCTGGAGATAATAAAAAGAAAAAAATCCGTAAATCAATTCCTACTAAACTTGATAAAAGAATTACAGGTCTTAGACGTTCTCATCTTGGATTTATTTTCCAGACATTCAACCTGATTCCTGTTTTAAATGTTTATGAAAATATAGAATTTCCTCTTTTGCTTGAGTCTAAAGATCCTGGTTCAAAGTCGCCGGTAGATGATTTTACAAAAGCTCAGAAAGAAGAGTGGATTAATTATCTTATTGAAAAGGTTGGACTTACTGACTGGAAAACTCATAAAGCTACAGAACTTTCTGGTGGTCAGCGTCAGCGTGTTGCTATTGCCCGTGCACTGGTTACAAAAGCTCCTGTTATTCTGGCGGATGAACCAACTGCAAATCTTGACTCTAAGAATTCTGAACAGATTTTGAAATTGATGAAGTCTCTTAATAAAGATCCTGACTTGCAGACAACATTTATTTTTTCTACTCATGATTCTCGTATTGTTGATATGTGTGATCATGTTGTTCATATTCTTGATGGTCAGATTACAAATGACGAGCACAAAGAAGGCTCTGATGTTTACAAAATTTAGGGAGAGTTACCGTGAAAGAGATAATTAAACTTGCTCTTCGTAATCTCAAGGAACATAAATCTAAAACTATCATTATTTCAATGTTCATCTTGTTTGGTGTTGCAATTGTAATAATGGGAAATTCTTTTCTTGAATCAATAAATAGAGGCTTGGAGAAGGATTTTAGGGCTAATGTAACTGGAGATATTGCGATTTCTACAATTCCTGCAAAAGGAACTACAATAGATGTTTTTGGTGTAAATTCGACAAACTTTACTGGGGAGATTCCACAGATTCCGGCAATTAATGAACTGGAAAAAGTAGAAAATATTTTAAAAGAAACAAAGGGTGTGAAAAAGACTTCTAAACTTATTTCTGCTCAGGTTATTCTTGCAAAAGGTACAGAAATTGATTTATCAGCATTCATGGATAATGATGATCTTGGTTTGATGGATATTCCAATTTCGATGTTATTTGCAGGGGAAGACGGAACTTTCTGGGATATGTTTCCAGATTTGAAGATGGTGGAAGGAACTTTCCCAACTCCTGGTTCAAACGAAATTATTGTTGATACTCGTGTAATGGCGGGTTTTGAAAAAACTTATAAGGAAACTTTGAAGGTTGGAGATACAGTCCTCCTGGCATCTATGGGGGGCGTAATTCGTGAAGGTAAGGTAGTAGGTATTTTTAAGCCTGCTAACGAATATTCTGCCATGTTCCAGAGTATTTATTGTGAACCTGTTCTTGCCCGTTCTTTTGCAGAACTTACTTATGCCAGTTCTTTTGATCAGGTATTGCCTGATTCTGTAGACCTTTCTATTGCAGATATGTCGGAAGAGGATTTATTTGCTGATGACGATTTATTTGGTGCAATTGAAGAAGATACTTCGGTTCTTGGTTCATCTGAAGATTTTGACAATATTCTTGGTGATACAAGTCTTAGAGATGAATTAAACAAGACTGATGATGGAGCCTGGCAGTTCTGTCTGGCAAAACTTGATAATCCTTATCTGGATAAGAAACTTGTTCGCGAACTGAATAAACGGTTTGCTGAAGAAGGTCTTAACGTTCGCGCTATGGACTGGAAACTTGCTGCTTATTCTTATTCGGGTACGGTGGAAGGAATTGGCTTTATCTTTAATCTGCTCATTATCATTCTTGCTATTGTTGTATTTATTATCATTATGAATACCATGGTTGTTTCGGTTATTGAAAGAACCAGCGAGATTGGAACAATGCGTGCTATTGGTGCCGAAAAGAAATTTGTTAAGAGATTGTTCTATTCTGAAGCAGTTATTTTGACTTCTATTTCTTCTTTAGCAGGAATTATTCTTGCCTTTATCTGTATGGCTATTTTTAACGCCTGCAACATTGTTATTACAAATGAAATTGCAAAAATGATTTTGGGAGGAGGATTGCTTCACTTTAGTCCTACTGCCTCAATCATCATTACAACTATAGTTATTGCAATTGCGGGAAGTGTAATCAGTAATATGTATCCGGTTAAATCTGCACTTAGAATTACACCTCTCAAGGCTTTGAGTAAGGAATAGGAGGGATTTATGAAAACTGTATCATTAGCATTAAGAAATCTTACACGTAATAAAAGACGTAACGCCATCCTTGCTATTGCAATTGCCTTTGGATTTTTTGTAGTAACTGTGATTGACGGACTTACAACTGGAATGGTTAGTAATCTTGAACATCAGATTACACAGCTGGTTGGTGGAAATGTTGTTGCCCAGGGATTGGAATGGCTTCCTCCAGAAGAAGAGGGTGGAAAAGCAAAACTTGTAAATATTGTTCGCGATAGAGATTACATCAAAAACGTGGTGGATGACTGTAAAATCAATTATGAATATTATTCTTGTTTTACAATGTCCAGCGGAATGCTCATTTTTGGTGGAAATAAATCTGCAATTCAGTTGTATGGACGAGATTTGACTGAAAAACAGCTGAATGAATCGCTTCAGTTTGTAAGTGGTGGCGTTGATCTTTCCAAGAAAAACGGGCTTATCATCAGTGATAAAACTGCTGATTCAATGAATCTTCAGGTGGGTGATGTTGTCATTTATTCTACAACGACTGTTTATGGTCAGAATACTTTTGCAGATTTAACTGTAACCGGCATTTTGAAATCAAACAGTTTTGTAAATTCAATTCAGGCTTATGCAAATATTGATGATGTAAATGAAATTTGTGAGATGCCAGAAGGCGGTTATTCTATGTTCTCAATCTATCTGAAGGATAAGAATAAACAGACTCAGGCTGCAAATTTGATTGAAGCAAGAATCAGACAGGATCATGAAACTAATCCTGAAATTAATGTAACAAGCCGTCTGGAAGCAATGAAGACCAATCCTACAAATATTGGAAAGGGTATTGAAAAGCAGATTGATGTTCGCAAGCCGGAGAATGAATGGAAGGGTGTAAAATATGGTGTTGAAACTCTTTATGATGAAATTCCTCAGATTAAGACAGTTTTGAACATTGTGCATATAATTACTACTGTAATTTTGGTAGTCATTCTTTTGATTGTTATGGTTGGAGTTTCTAATACTTACCGTATGGTTTTGTATGAACGAATTCGTGAAATTGGAACTATGAGAGCTTTGGGAATGTCTGGAAAAGATACAAGAAAAATCTTTACAAATGAAGCTGTAATTCTTTGTATGATTGGTGCTTTTGCAGGTCTTATTATTGCAGGCCTTCTGATGGTAATCATTCATCTTATTCCAATTACAAATGAGGCTTTATCTTTCTTCCTGCAGAAGGGACATTTTACTTTCAAGCTTTCATTTGCTTCGATTGTTATACAGTATTTAATTTTAATCATATTAACTACATTTGCTGTTCGAGGAAGTGCTAAACAGGCAGCCAGAATGAGTCCTGCAGAAGCTCTTAGAACCGTAAAATAAACGCAAGGAGTTATTATTTATGAAAAAATTATTGATGATATTGTGCGGGGCTTTAATTTCTGCTGCTGCACTTTTTGCTCAGGTTTCTGCAGAAGATCAGGAAAAAGCTTATAAAATTATGGAAGCTACAGATAAGGCGCTTGCTTATCATGGAGATTATTCTGCGACAATTTCTCTTATCATTAAAAAGCCTGGAAAGCCTGATGAACATGTCCGCTACAAGATTTTTGAACGTACAGATAAAGATCTTATGACAATTGTTCAGATTTTCCCTGAAGCTGATAAAGGTGTGGGATACCTCCGCGATGGTGATAATATCTGGTCTTATGATCCAATCAGCCGTAAGTTTACTCATACTTCATTAAAAGAAGCTCTTGCTGATTCTGATGTAAAAATTGATGATGTAGAACAGAATGATACCCGCTGGCGTGATAATTATGAAGTTACTGATTTGCAGTCTGGAACACTTGGTAAAATTGATGTTGATATCATCACTTTGACTGCAAAAACAACTGAACCTTCTTATGTTAAGACAAAGTATTATGTACGTAAGGATATTCCTCTTGTTCTTAAGGAAGAAGATTTTTCTGGTTCTGACCGTTTGATGCGTACAATTCTTATTCCAAAATATGCAAAAGTTCCTGCGGGTTATGTTTCAACTCAGGCAACTTTGCGTGATGAACTTAACAAGGGTGAACAGACAACTCAGATTATTTCGGATTTGACTTTCGATTCTTTGCCAGACAAGATTTTTACTAAGGCATATCTGGAAGGATTGAACTAATGAATAGAAAACTTTTTGGATTATTTACAGTCCTTTTTTTGCTTTCTGCGGGGCTTTATGCTCAGTCGGATGATGATTTTTTCACCAGCGATGATGAAATGTTCACCAATGATGATGACCTTTTTGGTGATAATGGAATTGAAAATGTAGATGATGTTAAGCCTAAATCTGATTTGAGTAAGG
>CAMPAL010000048.1 GCA_946631855.1 uncultured Treponema sp.
TTTTTCAGTTAAAACTGAACTAAAATATCCGCTGGAAGATATTGGTTCTCCACCGTTTGTCAGGTGGTTAGTGTCTCCCATTCTTTCAACACGGAACCAGGCCTGGCCGCCAAGTCTTTCTTCTGAATTCAAAATGGTGATTGAAGTTGGGGCAACATAAAAGCCCTGCCAGAGCTGCATTGGTGAAATAGAAGTGAGATGTGAAATGATTGCGAACATTACTCCCAGATGGCAGAAAAATACCAGGGTTTTATCTTCATTATAATTATCTTTTACAGAGGTCAGGTGATATTCTGGAATTGGATCTGCCCAGTTGCGGTTTGGAACAGGATTTTCTACATCGTAAAAACCTTTTTTGTTTCTGATGTAACCGTATTCTGCAAGAAGACCATCAATCCCTTTGCACATTTCTTTGTATTTTTCTTTTATTTCAGAATTTTTGAAGAGTTTTGAGTTAAGCCATTTATCTTTATCAAAAAATTCAGGGTGACTGAGATAATAATCTGGAAGAAGATCCCAGGCTATTCTTTTTTTGCCAACCTGACTCTTATCTGGATAGTCTTTTGGAACTGTAATTTGATAATAAAATTCCTGGAGCCATGGAAATTCTTTTGCAGTGCGTCCCAGTTTTTTAAGGGCAGGAGCTCCTGTTGCTTTTGCACGACCTAAAGGGGAGGTGAAAAAGTCTGTTACATTATCCCATTTGCAAATTCTTTCTGTAAGCAGGGCAACTTCTTTTTTGCCTTTTTCAGTAAGATTGTCGATTGAGTAATCAGGATCTCCATGTCGGATAAAAATAAGACGCATTTCTATGGCTCCAAAAAAGCTTTATTTTACGAATTCTTTTTTAAGGAAGTCTAAATCAAGTTCTGGATAGAGAACATGTGCACTCAAAAGTTTGTTTACACGAGCTCTTGCTTCTTCCTGAACTTTTGGATCAAGGTCAATTTTACCTTTTGCAGGTTTTCCTTCTTTTGTAAGGCCAGGTTTTGTTCCCTTTAATACAAAGTCGATGATATCTGCAACTTCTTTCATATCAGCTTCGTTCATGCCAAGTGTTGTAAGGCCTGGAGTTCCGATACGAATTCCAGATGTCCACCATGCACCGTTTTTATCGTAAGGAAGGGCATTTGCATTTGCAGTTACACCACACTGGAAGAGAGCTGCTTCTGCCTGTTTTCCTGTAAGACCGTAAACTGTAACATCAACCAGCATAAGGTGGTTGTCTGTTCCGCCAGTCTGGAGTGGCATTCCGTGTGCTTTACAGCCTTCTGCAAGAGCCTGAGCATTTTTTACAACCTGGTGTGCCCATGCCTGGTAAGCTGGTGTACGTGCTTCTTTGAATGCGATTGCCTTTGCTGCCATTACATGACCAAGAGGACCACCCAAAACCATTGGACATCCCTTGTTTACGTAGTCTGCGAATTCTTTTTTACAAAGAATCATAGCACCACGTGGTCCGCGGAGAGTTTTGTGTGTTGTTGTAGTTACTACATCTGCCCATTTAACTGGATCGTAATCGCCTTCAAAAACTTTTCCTGCTACAAGACCTGCAAAGTGAGCCATATCTACCATTAATACTGCTCCACATTTGTCTGCAATTTCGCGGAAACGTTTGAAATTAATCTTTCTTGGGTATGCTGAGTATCCTGTTAAGAGGATAAGAGGTTTTACTTCCATTGCCTGTTTTTCGATTGCGTCATAATCAAGTAAACCTGTTTCTTTATCAACTCCATATGGATGTGATTCAAACATTCTTGCAGAAACGTTCATTTTGTAACCGTGAGTAAGGTGTCCACCACAAGAGTAGTCCAGACCCATAAGTTTCTGGTTTCCAAAACGTTTGCGTAACATATCGAACTGTTCTGCTGTAAGGTCGTTCAAAGATTTTACGCCAAGTTCTTCCAAAGTTGGAGTTTCAACTTTTGCAGAAAGAATTGCCCAGTAAGCAACTAAGTTTGTGTCAGCACCTGAGTGTGGCTGAACATAAGCGTAATCTGCACCAAAGAGAGCTTCTGCTTCGTGAGCTGCAATGTTTTCTACAGTATCAATGTTTACACATCCACCATAGTAACGGTGTTCTGGATATCCTTCTGCGTATTTGTCTGTAAGAAGGTTTCCCATAGCTGCCTGAACATTTAATGAACAGTAGTTTTCTGATGCAACCAGTTTAAGATGACTGCGCTGGTTTTCAATTTCACTTACGATTGCTGCTGCAATATCAGGACCAACAGCGGCAACCTGCTGAAGATTTGCAACATAAGAACACATTGCAGCAGTTGGTTTTCCGCCGCAAGATGCAAGATAATTTTCCAATGGAGTAGCCATATATTTACCTCGAGAGATTAAATTATACTTCAGTATTTTAGTGATTTTTCAGAGATTATGGAATACTTGGTGATAAAATTGAGTTTTTCTTCTATAATTAAACTATGTATCAGATACCTCCGCTTTTTTCAGATTTTATTGCTTCAGACTGTGACAGGCTTTCTTTTATTCAAAAGTTCCTGAATTCAGTTGGGCTTGATACTGCGGTTTTGCAGATGGAGGGGAAAAATCATATTTATGTAAAATTTCCTCAGAGTCAGTATAATCCTCAGTTTCGTATTAAAACTGTAATTGCTCATTATGACCGTATTGGAATTGGAGCAAATGATAATTCTGCGGCAGTTTTTTCTTTAATGCAGTGGGCAGGTCAGCTTAATCAGATTTTTTCTAAGGGTGGTTTTCATAACGTACGTTTGATTTTTACAGATGGAGAAGAACTTGGTCAGGAAGGGGTTTCTTCACAGGGGGCTTTCCCGCTTGCTCAGTTATTCAGAAAACTTGGAATTATAAATGATGATATTTATGTGTTCGACTGTATGGGGCGGGGGGATGTTCCGGTTCTGACAGAAACCCGTTTACCTAAAGGTGTATCTAAAAAATTTGCAGAAGCGTTTACAGCTCTGGAAGTTCGTGCTCAAAATTTGATTCAGACAGCAAGTGGTGGAAAATGGTTTTGCCTGCCTTGTAATTATTCAGATAATGCAAGTTTTATTGCAAATGGTATTCCTGCTGTTGCAATCACAATTCTTCCGTCAGAAGATGTTTCTCTTGCTCTTGCCGGCGGACAACCCGAAACTTGGAAAAAATTCCATACTCCTGCTGATAATTTTGAAAGTCTAACTCCACAAGCGTTTGAACTTACTGCATCCATATTAAAAGATCTGGCCATGCAAAAGACTTTAGTCTGATATGTGAACTTTCATCTATTGACTTTATGTTTATCACATAATAAAATTTACAAAATATTTTGGGTGGGAAAAAATGGCAGAGAAAAAAAGTTCTTCTTTATTAGCTAAAGCAGAGGCTGCAGAAAAATCTGTGAAAAAGCCTGCAGTGAAAGCAGCTGTAAAAACTACAGCAAAATCTTCGTCAAAAACATCAGCAAGTGTAAAAAGCACAGTAAAGACTGCTGCAAAAACTCCGGCAAAAACTGCTGCAAAAGCTCCGTCAAAAACCGCAGTAAAAACTAGTGCAAATGCTACTGTAAAAACTTCTACAAGTGCAAAAACTACTGCTGTTTCAAAAAAATCTGCCCCTGTTCAGGCAAACGCTGTTTATGATGAAAATTCAATTCAGCATCTGGAAGGTCTTGAACATATCCGTCTTCGCCCAGGTATGTATATTGGTTCTCTTGGAGATGGTTCTAACGAAAATGATGGTATTTATATCCTCTTTAAGGAAGGTATAGATAACTCTGTAGATGAATTTTCTCAGGGTTATGGTAAAAAAATTGATATTGAAATAAAAGATGGCCGTGTAAAAATTCGTGACTATGGTCGTGGAATTCCTCTTGGAGCTTTGGAAGACTGTGTTGCAAATGTAAATACAGGTGCTAAATATAATAATTCTGTTTTTAAACAGGCTATCGGTATGAATGGTGTTGGTATTAAAGCTACCAATGCACTTTCTTCTTATTTCCGTGCAGCCTCTATTCGTGATGGAAAAATGGCTGTTGTAGAATATGCCAAAGGTGAAAAACTTTCTTCAAAAACAGGAAATGCAAAACCTGGAGTTCCAAACGGAACTTATCTTGAGTTTGAACCTGATACTGAACTGTTTGGAAAATATTCTTTTAATATGGAATATATTGAAAAACGTCTCTGGAATTATGCTTATCTCAATCCGGGGCTCACTTTAAAATGTAACGGAAAGGAATATTTTAGCGAAAACGGTATTCAAGATCTTTTGCTCAATGAAATGGGTGGTGTAGATAAGGCTCTTTATAACATCTTTAATTATAAAGGTGAAAATAATCTTCAATTCGTTCTGACCCATGGAGCTTCTCTTGATAAATTTATCTATTCCTTCGTAAACGGTCAGTCTACCGATGACGGTGGTACACATGTTACTGCCTTTTTGGATGGATTTGCAAAAGGTGTAAATGAATATTTTAAGAAAGAGTATGATATAAAAGATATTACCAGCGGATTGTATGTTGCCCTTAAAATTGGCCTTGATAATCCAATGTTTACTTCTCAGACAAAAAATAAACTTGGAAATGTTGAAATTCGTGCACCAATCATTAAGGAAACACAGCTGGCGGTGGATGACTGGCTGCGTCATAATCCTGATATTGCAGGCGTTCTGGAAGAAAAAATTATTAAGAACCAGAAGGCCCGTAACGAAATCAACTCTGTAACTGATAAACAGATTCGTGAAGCAGAAAAGTCTGTAATGCTTAAGATAAAGAAACTTAAGGATTGTAAGTATCATCTTCAGGATGGTGAAAAAGGTGCAAATTCTATGATTTTCATCACTGAGGGAGATTCGGCTACTGGTTCAATGGTAGGAAGCCGTGATGTTTCTTATCAGGCTATTTTCTCTTTGCGTGGAAAACCAGAAAATATGTATGGCCGCAAAAAATCAGCCTTATTTGAAAATGAAGAATTGAAGAACCTTACTTTCAGTCTGGGAGTTCAGAAAAATATAGAAGATCTTCGTTACGACAAAATTGTTATTGCAACCGATGCCGATAACGATGGATATCATATCAGAAATCTTGTTTTGACATATCTTCTCCTTTATTTTGAAGAACTGGTTTTGACAGGACATGTTTATATTCTTGAAACACCTTTGTTCCGTGTTCGAAATAAATCTAAAACTGTTTACTGTTATTCAGAAGAGAGCCGCGATAAAGAAATTGCAAAAATGGGAAAATCGGCAGAAGTAACCCGATTCAAGGGATTGGGAGAAATTAACCCTTCTGAATTTGGACAGTTTATCTTCCCTAGAAAAGAGGGCGAATCTGAAGACAAGGGAATGCATTTAACTCCAGTTTCAATTCAATCTTTGAAAAATGTTCCGGAAGTTTTGAAATTCTATATGGGAAAAAATACTCCTGAACGACGAGATTTTATTGTTCATAATCTTGCTGCCGAAATTGATGCCTGATTTATTTCTGTTAATTTTTGCCTGATTATTGACATTTTTGTTAGGGCGTTCTAATATAAAAACATTAAATGGGTTAGGTTTTTCTAACATTTTATGGAGTTTTTAAAATGCCTTTAAGTATGGCTTCTGTCGGAGAACAGTTTTTAGTCAAAAAAGTCAGTGGAAAAGAAGATGTGCGTCGTTTTCTTGAAAAACTTGGCTTTGTTCCTGGTGCAGAGGTTTCTCTTGTATCTGAAATCTGTGGAAATGTAATTGTTCAGATTAAAGATAGTCGTGTTGCAATCAGTAAAGAAATGGCACAAAAAATCATTGTTTAATTTAATTCATGCAGAAAGAAACTGAGTTTTTTTTAGGCTGAATGTTAGGTTAAACTAATAAAAGTGGGTTACAGATTTATAAGGAGTTATAGATTATGACATTACGTGAAGTAAAGACCGGACAGACCGTTACGGTTGAGAAACTTAATGGGGATGGTGCGGTAAAACGTCGAATTATGGATATGGGAATTACAAAAGGAACTGAAATTTATGTTCGAAAAGTTGCTCCTCTTGGAGATCCAGTGGAAATTACAGTTCGTGGATATGAACTTTCTGTCAGAAAAGCAGATGCAGAACTGGTTCAGGTAAAGTAGGAGGAAGTGATGATTAAGATAGCACTTGCAGGAAACCCAAATGCGGGTAAAACAACTTTGTTCAATGCTCTTACAGGTTCAAATCAGTTTGTTGGTAACTGGCCTGGAGTAACTGTAGAAAAAAAAGAAGGTAAACTTAAAGGTCACAAAGATGATGTTGTGATTATGGACTTGCCTGGTATTTATTCACTTTCTCCATATACTTTGGAAGAGGTCGTATCACGTGATTATCTTGTAAAAGAGCGTCCTGATGCAATTTTGAATATTGTAGATGGTACAAACCTTGAAAGAAACCTTTATCTTACAACACAGCTTGCAGAACTTGGAATTCCAATGGTTATAGCTGTAAATATGATGGATATCGTAAAGAAGAATGGCGATAAAGTTCATATTGATGCTATGGCAGAAGAACTCGGCTGTCCAGTAGTAGAAATTTCTGCTCTTAAAGGTACAGGTTGTGTTGAAGCTGCAGAACTTGCTTTAAAACAGGCTGTTGAAAATAAAACAATGATGTACAAACATCGTTTCCAGGGGTGTGTTGAACATGCCCTTGCTCATATTGAAGAGGCCGTAGTTCATGATCTTCCAGAAGAACAGCACCGCTGGTATTCTGTAAAACTGTTTGAACGTGATGAAAAGGTCATTCAGGCTCTGCAAATTCCTGCTGAAAAGCTTGCTCACATCGAAGAAGATATTAAATCATGCGAAAAGGAACTTGATGATGATTCAGAATCAATCATTACTGCAGAACGTTATGCTTACATTGAATCAATCATTAAAAAATGCGTAACAAAAAAGAACAGATCTAAACTTTCTGTTTCAGATAAAATTGACCGTGTAGTTACAAACCGCTGGCTTGCTCTTCCAATTTTTGCATTAATAATGTGGTTTGTTTACTACATTTCAATGGTAACAATTGGTACTGCTGCAACAGACTGGGCTAACGATGGTCTTTTTGGTGATGGATATCACCTCTTTGGAATTGGTACTGCCGCTTATGAAGAGGCTAGTGAAGAATACGGCGATACTGCTGCAATTCTTGAAGCTTACGAAAATGGCGATGTAACTTATGTAACTGTTGATGATGAAACAATGGAAGTTTCTGAACCAATTGAAATTACAGAAGACCTGCTTGCAGAAGCTAATGAAATGGCAGAAAAGTATGGCGAAGAAGGTCCTGATCCTGCTGATTATGGCGTTTGGGTTCCTGGTATTCCTGCCCTTGTAGAAAGTGGACTTGATGCAATTGGCTGTGCAGACTGGCTTAAAGGACTTATCCTTGATGGTATTGTTGCCGGTGTTGGTGCTGTTCTTGGCTTTGTTCCTCAGATGCTTGTATTGTTCATCTTCCTGGCCTTCCTTGAAGCTTGTGGTTATATGGCACGTATTGCCTTTATTTTGGACCGTGTTTTCCGCCGCTTCGGCCTCTCTGGAAAATCATTTATCCCTATGTTAATTGGAACTGGTTGTGGTGTACCTGGTATTATGGCTAGCCGTACAATCGAAAATGAACGCGACCGCCGCATGACAATCATGACAACCACCTTTATTCCTTGTGGAGCTAAAGTTCCTTTCATTGCCCTTGTTGCTGGTGCCATTTTTGGCGGTTCTGCCTGGGTTGCAACTTCTGCATACTTTATCGGAATTGCTGCAATCATCACTTCTGGTATTATTCTTAAAAAGACAAAGCCTTTTATGGGCGAAGTTGCTCCTTTCGTAATGGAATTGCCTGCTTACCACTGGCCAACAGTAGGAAACGTTCTTCGTTCTATGTGGGAACGCGGCTGGTCATTCATTAAGAAAGCCGGAACAATTATTCTTCTTTCTACTATTATAATCTGGTTCCTTTCATTCTTTGGATGGACAGACGCTGGATTTGGAATGCTGGAAGAAGACCAGATGGACGCAAGTATTCTTGCAAAGCTTGGTAGTCTTATTGCCTGGATTTTCGCTCCTCTTGGTTGGGGTAACTGGCAGGCTGCTGTTGCTTCTGTAACAGGTCTTGTAGCAAAAGAGAATATCGTTGGAACAATGGGTATTCTTTATGGCGGAGAAGAAACATGGGCTAACCTTGCAGCTGCCTTCACACATCCAGCTGGAATGTCATTCCTTATCTTCAATCTTCTTTGTGCTCCTTGTTTTGCTGCAATTGGTGCCATCAAGCGCGAAATGAACAATAGAAAATGGACTTGGGCTGCAATCGGCTGGCAGTGTGGCTTTGCTTACATTGTTTCATTCGTTGTATACCAGTTCGGAAGCATGTTTAGCGGAAATGGTCATATCGTAGGATTTATCTTTGCGATTGCAGTTCTTGCCTGCTTTATCTGGGCATTGGTAAGAAAACCAAAGGCTGCAAAATAAATCATACTTATCATAGAGGTAATAATATGGGAACTTTAATTGTAGGAATTCTTGTTGTAGCTATAGTTGCTGCTATTATTGCCTTTATGATTAAGGAAAGACGTGCAGGTCGCCATCCAACATGTGGTGGTGACTGTGGTTCCTGCGGTGGTGCCTGCCACTGCGGGGGAAACTGTTCTCATACATCTGCATCTGTAGAAACTTCCTATCAATCTGAAGAAAAACCAATCAAAATTGGTAAATAATTATCTTAATTATCACTAAATTAATTAAATATTTATTCAAAAACCTCCCTTCCGTATTTGAACAAATGTTTAATAGTATGCTATAATTTTACTTTCTAATTAAATAATAAAATATTCGGGGTGCTTATGGATTTAACCGGACGCAATTTTTTAACATTAAAAGATTTTTCACCTGACGAAATCACTTATATGTTGGATTTAGCCGCTGATTTGAAGGAAAAGAAGAAGAAGGGAATTCCTGTTGATATTCATCGCGGCAAAAATATTGCTTTAATTTTTGAAAAGACATCTACCCGTACTCGTTGTGCCTTTGAAGTTGCTGCACATGATCTTGGAATTTGTACTACATATCTTGCCGAAGGTTCTCAAATTGGAAAAAAAGAGAGTATTAAAGATACTGCCAGAGTTCTTGGCCGCATGTTTGAAGGAATTGAATACCGCGGTTTTGAACAGACTATTGTAGAAGATCTTGCAAAATATTCTGGAGTAGTTGTCTGGAACGGATTAACTAATGAATATCATCCAACTCAAATGCTGGCAGATATGCTTACAATCCGTGAACATTTTGGAAAACTCAAGGGATTAAAACTGGTTTATTACGGAGATGCAAGATATAACATTGGAAATTCTTTGTGTATCGTTTGTTCAAAGCTTGGTTTAAATCTTACTTTGTGTGCTCCTGAAAAATATTTTCCAGATAAAAAATTGATAGATGAATGTCAGCTTTGGCTTAAGGAAAGTGGCGGTTCTATTACTTTGGAAAGTGATATTTCAAAAGCAACAAAAGATGCTGATATTCTTTACACCGATGTTTGGGTAAGTATGGGAGAACCAGATGAAGTTTGGGCTGAAAGAATTGCAGATTTGAAAGGCTACCAGGTAAATATGGATGTTCTTAAACTTGCTAAACCAAGTGCAATTTTTATGCATGATCTTCCATCCTTCCATGATTTAAATACAAAAATTGGAAAAGAAATTCATGATAAGTTTGGTCTGGACGCAATGGAAGTTACAGATGAAGTTTTTGAATCAAAACACTCTGTAGTTTTTGAGGAGGCAGAAAACCGAATGCATACAATAAAGGCTGTAATTGCAGCTACATTGGGAAATAATTTTTAATGGCTTTTTATCAGGAGGATAAAGCACATTATGAACGCTATTATTACAGTTGTAGGATCAGATAAAGTTGGAATTATTGCAAAGGTTTCACAGTTCCTTTCTGAACATAAAATTAATATTGCCGATATCACACAGACAATTCTTTCTGGTAATTTCGTAATGATGATGATGGTAGATCTCGAAAAATCAGATATCACAATCGACGAATTACGCACAAAAATGAACAACACCGCCCAGGAAATGGGAGTAGAAATCAATATCATGAGTGAGAAAGTTTTCTCTGCCATGCATAGAGTTTAACCTGCCGACAGTTTTTTTTCGAAGAAAAAAAATGTCAGATGGGCGTGAATTAAATGTGCATGAAAAGATGGCATTGAAACGCCCATCAGAATGTTATGATTTCTTCGTATACCTGAATTGCGAATTGATCCGTCATTCCCGAAATGTATTCAATGATACATTTTGTGTAGGAATCTTCATCCTTCACGTCAAAAACCGGACGGGTGTTGTATTTTAAAATAGCTTTTTTATCAATAAAACTGTGTTTTTCCCAAATGTATGGCTGATATGCAGTGTATTTTATGAGCCAGTCTTCGAAAGTAGAACAGAGTTTAGGATAATATTTTAAAACCTGTGAAACCCTTCCAGTTTCAGCATAAATTTTTGTTCTTTTTAAGGTTCTGAAAATTGTAGAAATGACGTTTTCTGCATAGATTGAAAATTCTTTTAGTCGCCAGTGGTTATAAATGCAGGCAAAATTAAACTTTTTCAGTTCAAGAATGAATCTGAAATATTCTTCAGAAAAACAAAGGCCTTTTTCTGGTGAACTCTGATTGCATAAATCTACAATAAGGTCGTTTATAAGGGTTGTTGTGTTTACGGCTTTTCCGCTTCGGAGGGCATGAGCACCTTTTCTTTCAAAACCAAGTGTTGAGCCTACAATTTCTCTCAGCTGACGGTAAGAAGCCATATCCAGAATGTGGTAAGCACGGGCATCTTCCAGATCTCTTCCAAGGTAGGCAATTTTATCAGCTACTTTTACAACGGCACCTTCCCAGGTGAAGGGCTGAACAAGTCCCGGTCTCTTCATGGAGTATAAATCAATTGCTTCGTCTCTTGGTTTTATAGCCTGCTGGTCTATTTCTCCACAATGGCAGATTAATCCGTCTCTTACTGCATAAGTCAAATTCAGAGGCTGTTCTACGCCGTTTGGATCCTGCAAAGTTTCAATGTAATCTGCAAAAAAGAGACTGTTCCTTTCGTGCCAGAATTTTTTAGGAGCATTGTTGCCTTCTTTTTGTTTCAGCAAGGCATTCAGACAGTCTTCTCCGTGGTGTCCAAATGGTGCGTGACCAATATCATGTCCCATACCAATTGCATTTGCCAGCTGTTCATTCAATCCAAGGTATTTGGAAATTGTTGTTGCAACAGAAGCCACATGCATTACATGTTCCATTCTGGTGCAGATGTGGTCGTTGTGAGGAGCAAAAAATACCTGCGTTTTATGTTTCAGGCGGCGGAAGGCCTGAGAGTGGAGAATTCGTGTGTAATCTCTTTCAAAATCAGTTCTTATATCATTATTTCTACCGTAAAGTTGAATCTCTCTTTTTACAGCCTGTTTCCATTTTGGATTATTTTCGTCCATTCTCACTTTTGAAAAAGAATCCTGCATTTTTTACTTCCTTTTATTTGAATTGTTTGTTTTATTTTTATCAGATAACTTTGAAAAAAGCCGCAGTCTGTCCGCTGACATTTATCATGTTTCCACCCTGAGTCACTTGTCCACCAGTCTGGTAAATTGCTTCTCCAAGTTTTAACTTGCTGGTAAAACTGACTTTTTCTTTTGACGGATTTATTATAATCATCAGAAAATCTTTGTCATTTCCTCTAAGATAAACCAAAGGATATTTCTTTTTTGCGACAAAAACAAAATGTATTCCTGCCTGATTCTGTAACTGAGGATTAGATCTTCTTATGCCAATTATTTTTTTTACCTCATTGTATAGAGAATCTGCATTTTCAATTTCTTCTTCGGCGTTTGGTCTGTCTGGAGAAGGATCGAGTTTGATATAAAGATTTTCTTCTTCGGCAGAACTGAATCCTGCGTTTTTTGAATTGTTCCATTGCATTGGTGAGCGGGAGCCTGTTCTGCCATATCCTCCTTCAACAGAGGTTAGTCCTTCAACATAACGCATTCCAATTTCATCACCATAATAAATAAAAGGTGCTCCCGGCATTGAAAGAATAAAAGCAAAAGCAATTTTCATTTCGTCCTGACTGAGTCTTCTTGCCAGTCTGTCCATATCATGATTTCCAGAAGGAATGCAGATAAGTCCCTGTCCGCGAGTTTTTTTATAATTTTCTAGATATTTTGTTACAAAGGCACTTGCATCACCTTTTCCTCTTGAACTGAAATAAGGTTCATCACATCTAAAAAGGTCATTGTAATGTGAAGGTCCAAAGTGGAGTAAAAAATCCATATGAAAACCTGCTTTTAAGGCTTTGTCTGGTTCTCCCCATTCAGAAACAAGTTTTGCATCCGGGTATTCTTTATCTAAAAATTCTCTTACATTCTGCCAGAGGGCAATGGTTGCTTTTCCGTCAAAATCATTTTTTACAAGAGAGCCTGCCATATCAACTCTAAAGCCGTCACACCCCATATTGAGCCAGAAACGCATGATATTTTTCATTTCTTCCAGAGTTGCCTGTGGACCTGGATCTGAAGGTTTTTGCTGCCATGGACGGTCAATTTTTGCATATCCATAGTTTAAAGCAGGCTGATGTGAAAAGAAATTTACGGCACATACACCATCCCTGTCAGAAATGCCTTTTATACTGCCTATGCCCTGGGGACTTTCCCAGACTGAGTCGGTCCAAACATAGCGGTCGGTGAATTCATTTTTTTCGGCCATTTTAGATTTTTCAAACCATGGATGCTGATCCGAAGTATGGCCTGGTACTAAATCAAGAAGAACATGAATTCCGCGGGTGTGGGCCTGTTCAAATAATCTTTGTAAATCTTTATTGCTTCCATATCTTGGGGCAGTTTTGTAATAATCGGAAATATCATATCCCGCATCTCTAAAAGGAGACATAAAACAAGGATTGATCCAGATGGCATTACAACCCAGATTTCTGATGTAGTCTAATTTACTGATTATTCCGTCAAAATCGCCGATTCCATCTCCATTTGAGTCGCAGAAAGACTGGGGATAAATTTCGTAAAAAACAGCCTGATTTAGCCAGTTCATTTGTTTTTTTTGCCTCTTTTTTAAGGGATTTTTCTTTTTGATATTGGAATTATAACATGTTATAATCAAAAAATATGGGGAAATTAAAAAGAATCTTTAAGTTTTTTTATCAGGAAAATTACGATATACAGCACAGACTCTTAAATATCATCCTTTTATCTGGTTTGATAGGGATTTTTATCAGTTCAATAGTTTCTGCTTTTCTTGGTTTTAAAGTAATTACCCTTGTTATTACAGGTTTTTCTTTTATTTCCTTTTTAATTTCACTCTGGATTGCAAATGGCCTGAAAAAGCCTCAGACTGCAATAGTTTTTCTTTCAATTCTTGCAAATAATATCATTCTTCCTGTAATGTTCGTTTTGTCTGGAGGAATGCAAAGTGGTATGCCAGTCTGGAGTCTTATGGGCTTACTTTTTTCGGTAATGCTTATAAGAGGAAAAAAAGCCTATGTGGTTTTTGCATTAAATCTTTTAGGTTTTATAGGTGCAATCATTTTCTCATATTTTCATCCAGAAAGCCTGATTTATCTTGAATCTATAAGAGATGTTTATATTGACCTTATTGTTGGTGTAATTCTTGTTTCCGGCATTTTTACTCTTATTTTTAAATATCAGTCTTATATTTATGAAAAACAGAAAAAAGAGATTTTGAATGCCTACAAAACCGCACAAAAGGCTACTGATGCAAAAACTGAATTTTTGTCAAACATTTCACATGATATAAGAACACCTTTGAATGCAATTGTAGGATATACAGAGCTTGCTCAGAAATCTTTTGAGGATCAGGATAAACTTAAAGATTATATATCAAAAATTTCTATTGCTTCTAATCATCTTCTGAATCTTGTAAGCGAAGTTCTTGATATGAGCAAGATTGAAAAAGGAATGGTCTTTAATGTGGAAGAGGTTGTCTGTAAAATTTCAGATGTCATAGAAGATGTGCTCCACCTTTTGCAAAAAGAAATTTCTGATAAACAGTTAAAAGTGCATGTTGAATATTCTTTGCTGGATGATGGTGTTGTTTCCTGCGATAAGGTTCATGTAAATCAGATTTTAATTAATTTGATTGGAAACGCAGTGAAATATTCCGGTCCTGAAAAAAATATTTATATAAATGTAATTCAGTTTACAGCGGAAGATGATTCTAAAACTCTTTTTGAATTTCACATTAAAGATGAAGGCTGCGGTATTAATGCTGAATATCTGGATAAAATCTTTTTGCCTTTTGTTCGTGAACGCAGAGTTGAAAATTCTTCTGTTCCTGGTTCAGGACTTGGACTTGCAATTTCAAAATCTCTTGCAGAAATGCTTGGCGGTAGTATAAGTGTAAAATCAGAAGAGAATGTTGGTTCTGAATTTGTTGTAAGTCTTCCAATTCCGGTTCCTTCTTTGACCGAAGTTGTAGATGATGAAGAATCTTTTGATTATGATTTCAAGGGTAAACGTATTCTTGTTGTAGATGATGATGATATGAGCCGGGAAATTTTTTCTGCATCCCTTCGTTCTACAGGTGCAGACGTTATTGAAGCTCAGGATGGAAGTTTTGCAATTGAACGTATTACCCTGTCAAATCCTGGTTTTTATGATTTGATTCTTATGGATCTTCATATGCCTGCCATAGATGGTTTCGAAGCTACAAAAATTATCAGAAATCTGGAAACAAAGGAACTTTCTGATATTCCAATTATCGCCGTAACTGCAAATGCTTTTCCTGAAGATAAGAAAAAAGCTTTTGAAAGCGGAATGAATGCTTATCTTGTAAAACCAGTTAAAATAAATGATTTAGAAAAAGTTTTGAAATTAATTTTGCATGACCATTAAAGTTTTCAGGGGTCAGAATGGAAAGATGTGTTGTTGCATTTAGTTCAAAGTCTTTAAAAGAAAAGGCTTTAAAAGAAGTAATTTCTCAACTGCAGGAAAAAGAAGCAAATCCTCTTCTTATCATATTTGTTTCTGATTATGATAATCACTGGTTTTATGCAAAAGAACTAAAAAAACTTTATCCTGATGCAAAAATAATTGGAAACACCAGTTCGGATATTTTTTCATCAAAAGGTTCTTCCTGCCACGGTTTGTCTCTTCTGGCAATTAATAGTGGAATTGAATGTGGTGCAGGAATTATTTTTGATATAGAATACAGGCCTCTTCTTTATGTTGGTCATATCAAGAAAGCTATGGCAGAATTGTCCAGCTATGAAAATACCTGCTGTCTGGAATTCTGTACTTCAATGTGCAATGCAGAAGAACTGGTTCTGGACACAATACAGGAAGCTCTGGAAGGAAAAGAAATTCCTGTTTTTGGTTCTTCATCATCCATGGCTCCTGAAGGAAAAGAATCTATAGTCAGTCTGGATGGAGAAGTTTATAAAAGATCTGCAGTTTTTGTCTTTATTCATAATCTTGAAGGGCAGATAAAATTTTACTGTGAAAATCTTTATAAGCCGAGTGAACATTTCTTTAAAGCCACAGATGTAGATTGTGATGAAAGAGTTGTTTACGAATTTGACAATAAACCCGCTGCTGATATTCTTGCAGAAACTTTGAAAGTCAGTCTGGAGGAACTTCCATCAGCTTTGATAGAACACCCTCTTGGACGAGTTGTAGACGGTGAGATTTTTATTACAGATCTGGACAAAGTTATGCCGGATGGTTCAATCTCCTGTTTTTCACGAATTTATAATCACACAAGAATGGTTCTTCTGAATCTGGATGATATTGAAAAAGTCTGGAAGGAAACAGAATTAATGGTTTACCACCTGCTGGACGATCGGGCATTTTTCTTTTGTGTAAACTGCTCGCTTAGAGTTGAACTTTTTAAAAAGACTAAGCTCTATGAGAAATTTATTTCTAATTTAAGCAAAATTGGACCTTTTACAGGAACTTCGGGCTTAGGTGAACAGCTTTATGAAAATCATTTAAATCAGGTTATGATTCTGGCTTTATTTGAGTAGGGAAGGTGATGCAAAATGGAACGTTATAACAAAGGCTTAATTTTCACCAATGATAATTGTATCGCCTGCAACAAATGTATAAGTTTCTGTCCTGTTTTCGGAGCCAATGTTTTTACAACTTCCGGAGAAACTACAAAAATTCAGATTGATTCCAGAAAGTGTGATAATTGTGGCTCTTGTGTTGCAACGTGCCTTCATAAAGCCCGCGAATATAAGGATGATACACAGGCATTTTTTGAGGCCCTGAAAAGTGGTGAAAAAATATCAGTCATTTTTGAATCTTCATTTTTCCTTTTATATAAAGATTCTGTTTCAAAAATTACAGGTTATTTAAAATCTTTAGGGGTTGATAAAGTTTATGATTCTACTATCGGAACAGAAATTTCAATCTGGGCACATGCAAAATATTTAAAAGAAAATGATAAGGGGGATATGATTCACCGCTCTTACATTGCAAACACCTGTGCCGCAACGGTGAATAATCTTAAAAGAACAAG
>CAMPAL010000049.1 GCA_946631855.1 uncultured Treponema sp.
ATTATTATTAAAAATATTAATGGAGGATTTATGAAAACTGCTGCTATTTTTTTTGCGGATGGTTTTGAAGAAGTTGAAGCTATAACTCCGCTTGATTATTTGAGACGTGCGGGTGTGGAAGTTTTTACTGTTGCAATTCCATCTGAAACAATGAACGATAAATATATTGTAACCAGTTCGCACAAGGTACCAATGATTATGGATCTTACTTTTGAAGAATATCTGGATTCTTGTAAGGATGGACTTCCGGACCTTCTGTTTTGTCCGGGTGGTTCTAGAGGGGCTGATAATCTTGCGGCTTGCGGAGAACTTTTAGCTCATCTGGAGGAGGCCTGGGATAAGGGTAAGTTCGTTTCTGCAATTTGTGCAAGTCCTGCTGTTGTGCTTGGTAAGACTAAGATTCTGGCTGGTAAAAACTGGACTTGTTATCCTCAGATGCAGGATAACGCAAAAGCTGAATATTTGAAGGGATATTCTGACAAAGTGTTTGTTACTGATGGTAATTTGATTACAAGCCGGGGTGCAGGAGCTGCTGAAGAATTTGCGATGGAACTTATCCGCCTGCTTGCCGGCTCGGAAAGTGCTGAAAAAATCCGTAAGGGAACTTTACAGCGATAAAACTTAATCTTAGTGATTACAGTTCTTTTTCTTTCTCTCGGATCTGATCCGAGAGATTTTTTATTTCTTCCTGAAGACCTTCAAGAATTTTCAAATCATCTTCATTGTCTGAAGTAACTTTTGCTCCCTGGATAAGCATCTGAGAAAGTTTAAGTCCTAACTCTTCATATTTTAAGTCTCGTTTTGATTCAAGCTGATGCATTTCGATTTTCAAAACACTTTTATCTGAAAAAGTCTGAACCTTATCGCCAGCCTTTTCGAAAGCTTCTTTTGTTGCTTTTGATCCTTTTGAAAAAAAATCTTTTACTTTTTGTCCCAGTTCGTTTGTATCCATAAGCTATAACCTCTTTATTGCCAGAAGTGTAAGGTCATCAGACTGTTCATCTTCCTGCATTTCATCATAATCGATATAGTTGATTCCATTTTCAGCATTTTCTGATTTTTTTGCTGCATAGTAATCATACATATTAAAATACCTGGATAAGAATTCGTCAATCTGTTTATCAACTTTTACATAATCGGTCGGCTGAACGGATGGTGATTTGTAGAAACGATAAACTTTTTCGATTGCAGCAAGAGCAAGAATTGCTTCTCTTACAGTTCCTTCACATTTTGTAAAATCAAACTCCAGATTTTCGTTCAAATTTGGATTGTCTTCTTTTGTTAAAACATAAGATTTTTTATTATAAACACTTTCGATAATCTGACTGATTCTTTCAGGACCGAATTCTTCTTTTGCATCTTCCTGTTTTATTTCAACTTCTTCCTGATGTGTTTTTGGATTCATTTTTCGAACTTCTACATCATTCTGACGCACACTGTAATCAATTTCGCGGATTCTTCTGGTTGATTCTTCAATACCGTCAGTATAGAGGAACAGAATATCTCCACGGTTCAGGATAGTCTTTTCAACTTTGAACCCTCCCCTCATTGCAACAAGATCAGATGTAAATACACCAGCGGTTGGAGCTGACGAAAGAGTAATAAGTTTCATTTTTTTACTGGCAGAATCATAAATGTGGACAAGATTATCTCCTGCATTGCACATATAAAGTTCGCCGGTTTTTACATTCAAAAGACAGATGATTAATGTGGCAAATTTTCCTTTAAGACCAAGACCTTCAATAAAATCATTTATCTGTTCTACAAGAATGTTGAGTTTTGTTCCATTTTTCTTGAAAGACCAATTTTCAAAATAACGGCGGAAAATTGTTGCTACTACGGTCATGATAATTGCCGCTGGAATACCGTGTCCGGCAGCATCACATTTTATGATACAGAACCACTGGTCATCGAGTTTTTTATAATCAAAATAGTCACCGGAAACGCCGGATTCACCTTCGTAGTAGCCATAACATTGAAGCTGATCGCCGTTATATTCTGCATAGGTGTTTTTATTATTAAGTGCTCCTGAGGCAAGCGGCAGGAAGGCTTTCTGAACGGCTTTACCATCCATTGCAAGAGCTTCTTCTTCGGCATTGGCAACCAGTTCGTGAGTCATGTTATTTACTGCATCACCTAAACGTCCGACTTCATCCTTAGTTTTTATTTCAACGTCTTTTCCTTTTAGAAGGGCCTTATTTTTTGTCTGACCAATCATAATAACGTGAGATTCGAGTTTTTTAATTGGGCGGACAATAAAGGTTGCAAAAATTAAAGAACCGAAAACCCCAAGAAGAACGGCAACTACCGCAACAATTGCACCAAATATCAGAATATTTTTAATTTCTTTGTTAAGACTTTCTATCAAACTTTGAGTAGACAGTTCAAGATAAACCATTCCGTGTATATAATTTCCACTTGTACTTTTACGATACATTACCGGGCGGTAGAAAATATAATCAGTGTTAGTGCGGTCAAGATTTGCTGTATCAAAATTTGGATAAGAACCTGAAGCTGATTTAGAATATTCTTCAAGTTTTGAATCCAGCTGATTTCTAAGATCCATTACAACTTCGGATAAACGGTCAGCCTCTTGTGTATCTTCTTCTATTCCACTTTCGTACAAAAGTTTTGCCTGATTTGAAAGTTCTTCTATTCTATCAGACAATTCCTGCAAATCAGCTTTAATTTTAACATCAAGCTGGGCAAGTTCCCTGGTAATTGAAACAACTTTTTGCTCTGTTAGTTCTGATTCTCCATAAACGAGAGAATAAGCATTCATTTTTTCTGAAATATCAGGATCGTTTGTTGCCCAGATATAATTTAAATCTTCTGCAGAAACAGAATCCATTTTCTGGCCAATAATTGTGACATACTTTACCTCTTCCATTGCATCTTTCTGACCAGGGAGTGCTGTAAGTTCAAGAATATTATTTGCAGGGAAGAAGTTTTTTACACCAGAGAACAAACTTTCAAGTAAAACTTCAGTTCGGTTTTCAAGTCCTGCAGCCATAGTTTCTTCCTGAAGGCGAATTACACGGAAACCATTTTCCAGAGTAACGGCAAGGACTATCATAACAACAAGAGAATATGTAAATCTGATAAGTTTTCGTTTTAAGCTTGGTAAATGCTTTTGATTTTCTTTTGTCTTAAATAATGGCATTGCAGCTCCTTTCATAAAAGAATCTATTTCTTTTGCGGTCAATTTTTTCATATATATATTGTTTATTGTTATACTAATGGCAAAAAAGCTTATCAGGACTAAAACGGCCAGGAGGAGGAAGCCCAGAATAAGACTGATTGCAACCTGATATTTGTACTGCTTAAAATTAGATGTAAGTTTTGACTGTGGAGTATACTCCCCTTCTATTTTTACAGTACCATTTTTAGCAACTTTCAGGATTTTTCCAGTAAAATAAAGTCCTCTGTCTGTGTGATAAAGTCCAATTCTGTAAACACCTTCATCCAAATCAACACCAAGATTTACATTTGTAATTTTCGAATCAGACTGTACCTTAAACTGATTATCAGAACGATTTAAAACAAGGTCATAAGAATCTTTTCCATCTCTATCAACATAAATCTGACTGATTGTTCCATCATAAGTAAAACCACCACCACTGATAGTCAAAATTATATTACCTGTATCATCATTTTTTTGACTTACAGAAGTGATATATGTAGATGGTTGAAATTTATTGAGGATATAGAGTTTTTTTGAAGTTTCCCCGACATTTCCAACTTCATCGATTGCAGCAAGAGAAAGTAAATAAACACCATTTGCCCTGTTATAATAGCGAGATGTAGTAAGTCCCCTTGTCTGAATTTCAGAAGGAAGTTTTCTGTCTTTTACAAGAGCGTCTGCATATCTTTCTTCAAGTTTATCCTTTAACTCAAGAACTTTTTCCTGAGAAAGTTTCATAGGATGATTTTTTGAAACTGCAAGACTCTTTGGAATATCACCAAGCCTGTCAATTCTGTAAACATAACCTGCTGTATCTTCCGAAACCGAAGCCTTCCACCGTAAACTGTAATTATTTGAATCTATGAAACCATATTGATCAAGATTTTCTATATTAATTTCAGGCGCTTGTGGTGGTGTAAGATCCATGTGATAAACAATTTGAGCAGCTTCTGACCAGTTTCCCGCATAATCAACAATTCTTGCAGACAGGTAGTAATATCCATCTTCAAATGCTTTAGCTGAGATTTTATTTTCTTTTGTAAAATGTTCTATCCTTTTTGGAGGATCAAGGGCAGAATCTTTTGACCAGGTATAAGAATATCCTGCTATATTTGAAGAATCTTCCGGAAAAGAAATTTTTATCTGTACGTTTTGAGACCTTGAACTTTTTCCAGTTTTAAATGAAAGGCCTGAAAGAAGCGGAGTTTTTACTGTTTTATCTGGTGAAAGTATGGCGATTGACTTCTTTGAGTTTGGTGTAATCTGCTGCCATATAAATGAAAGAACCTTGTTTCCATCATCATCCTTAGTAATTAAAGGATAGTTAAAAAGATTTGAATTACGGTCCTCCACCAGACTAGTTTCTTCCCAGTAACTTCCATTTTTTCTTGCCATATACACCGATTCCCTTCCCCGTCGGGTATCGAACCAGGTTGTATAAAGATAGTTTTCATACTGAAACAAAATTGGACGGCTTGCATTTCCCTTACTGCCAAGATTTTCTACACTGGAACGTTCAAGTCCTGAAGTTGTTATTTTTGCAATCCAGATGGAAGAATCTGCAAGATCAGAACGTTCCCAGGCAAGATAGTAAGAACCATTAAAATCATAAAGGAAAGGTCTCTGGTTCTGATAATTGTGAAATTCCTTTCTGGTCTGAGAATTAAGGGAATTTCTGTCGGTTAAAAGCACAGGATTTGACCAGTTATTTAAATTTCCTGTACGACTTGTCATATAAAGCTGATAAGAAAGACGGTTTGTTTCCGCAGATGTATACTGAGCCTGAAAAACAACAATATCAGCATTTTCAGTTTTTAACAAAAATGGAATAAAAGGATTGCGGAAGGACTGGGCCGGCTGAAACTGACTGAATCGAGACCAGTTTTTTCCGTCTGAAGAATCGGCTGTAAAGATGGTGAAGGTATTTTCTTCACCAACCGATGTAAAAATCTTAAAACCGCCGGAACGGGTTGCATAAATTCTTGGTGCAACCATGATCGAAGAGCCCTGAAGTTTTGTCTCTGAAAAAGAAAGTGCCTTATCTTGTGAAGTAAAAACTGAAATTTGTCCATAATCTGAAGCAAGGGCAACTGCGATAGTTCCATTATCAAGAATTGCACCTGTATAAATATCTGGAACTTCATCACCAGAATAAGAATAAGGACCTGCAAATTTTCTGTTTTCACTATAATCAGTAAGAGTTACATACCTTCTGACAGAAAGATAAATTACTTTATTGGATGAATCGACTTCTTCCCACAATAAATAAGAATCTTCTCCATTTGTCAGGGTGACTGGGAAACGGGAATCTGTATTTGTGATTACCTGAGGATTTTCCCAATAGAGAGTCTGTGCAGAAAGCATGGTAACTGCAAAAATCAGAAATAAAAGAGAAACTATTTTTTTGTAAATTTTAACTGCGTGCATCAATCTTATTCTTTAAATCCTTTATTTTCTGAGAATTTGCATTCGAAGGCTTTTTCAAAAGCTGTTCTACAATTGCATTAGCACCAACTACATTGTTACTCTGCAATCTCTGAATTGCAAGCTGATAAAGTCGTTCATCCTCTGTAGAAAGAACGGTCGAAGTTGTACCACCAATAAGAGTTGTAATTTCATCTTTAAGGGCTATTGCAGTCTGATTGTTTGAGTCCAATGCAAGTGCCTGATCCAGTTTTTCTAGAGCGGAATTAAGCTTTGAAGGATTAGACTTTGAAGATTTATAAATCTGCTGAGCTTCTGTAATAAGTCTTCTTGCCCGGGCTGCACCACTATTATCAACAGGTTTCTGACGAATTCCAATATCTATTTCTACCTGGTAGATTAAACTCTTAAGGCCAGGATAATCTGGTTCAAGTTGCGAATAATCCAGAAGATTTGCATAACCTTCCTGTCTTGTATCTGCATTCTGACACATTAAACGGGCAGTCTGAATCTTCTGGGCAAATTCTTCTTTAAATTTTGCAGGATCTTTCAGGCGGTTTATCCTTAAAGTAAGAATTGCAGCTTCCTGATTCAATGGATATACATACTGAAGTTTCTGAATATTATCCAGTGCGGACTCAAGATCTTTATAACCGGCTTCTTTGTTGCCCTCACCTATTTTTCGGCTTCCTTCATCAAAGAACTGATAAGCAAGATTTAAGAGCTGAGACATTTCAGGATATTGAGGTGCAGACGGAAGAATTTCGCGTCCGGTCTTCATAGAAATGGCAGTATTTACAAAGTTCAAAAGATTTGTAATTTCTTCATCTTCTGAAACATTTGTTACAGCCCAGCGGGTCTTTGCCTGATTTAAGTATTTTTCAGCATCATCAAATCGTCCGTTAAAATATGCATCTTTTGCTTTTGTTTTTAATTCACGAACTTCTTTTACAACCACTTCATTTTCTGTTTTGGCAATCTGTTCACCAAGATTCTGTAACTTCTGGTCAACTTCAGAACGGAGTTTTTCATCATTCTGATTTCCAAGTGCCTCATCATATTTTGAAACTGCATCCTGAAGTTTTTTACGTGCTGTATCAAAATTTTCATTTCTCAAAGCATTCTGAGCTTCTCGGAAACGAATTTCTGCTTCATTTTTAGCAAGTTCAGAAGCAACAATTTTTGCCTGGGCAAGACTTAAATTTTCCTGAACTTTACTTCTAAGGGTTGATATTTTATTTTTCTGTTCATCCAGATATGTATTTGTCTGATCGATGATTGAAAGTAAAATTTCATCATTTTTCCAGACTTCATGAGAAGTAAAATTCGAATTAATATCTTTCTGATAAGAATTGATTGTTTTTATATCTGCTTCAATCTTATTTTTAACATAGTCTGCAATTTTTGAAGAAAGATCCGGATATGCATATTTAATTCCAAAATCCAGTTCAGGATTTGCATTAAAATCTTTTTCATACAAAGTTGCTTTTGAAATATCTGCATTTAATTCATTCAAAACATTCTGAGGAATTTTTGTGATAAAGCCTTCGCGATAATTTTCAGATGAAGCATTATATTCAAGAAGACTTGCATAAAGAAGGTCTGAATTATTTTTATAATAGCGGGTGATTTCAGTCCATGCATTATTTAACAGAACTGCTGACTTAGTGAAAATTTGAGACAAAAGACCTGAATATACAACAGAAAGCCCATTCCAGTCATCTTTTTCGAGTTTTTCATAAGGTTTATACCAGACATAACTTTCCAGTTCCTGTTCTTTTCTTTTTCCAATCAGATTTGTTAAAGCCGCATTTGAAGAAAAAAGATTGATAACAGAAGCACTTCTTAAAGCATCATCAGAACTGTCTTTTATCTGAGCAAGTAAATTCTTCTGCTTCAGTTCAGCATCCTCCACCTGTGCCATTACTCCAGACAAACGCAGGGCTTCCTGACTCAAAAATTTTACATAATCAGTAAGTGCATAATAATCTTCATACGGATTTTTTAAAATATGCTGCTCTTTAGACGGAATCTGATACAAATCCAGAACTTTCTGATCCAGACTTACATATTTTTCAATCCCACTAACATATGCAGGACTTATTCCATCCTCATACTTCTGGTAATTTCTTACAAGTGCAGAATAAACCGCCTCATTCATACTGAAAGCATAAGCATTCCACTGAGAATCAATAGCACCAAGAATTCCTGACTGCTCTACAGAATCAACTCCATATACAAAACGGAACATAAAAGGCAAAAAAGAAGCATCTGTCTGATCTGAATCCAGTTCTTTCAGCTGAGAAAATTTCTCCTGCATTTTTTCACCATCATTAATGATAGCCTGACGAATTTTGTTATAATCCCTCATATAATTTTGAACTACATTAAAACGCTGGAGGGCTGTATCATACTGTTCCTGATTGACTGCTTTTATAAAATCATTTACGGCATCTGAAATTCTTGGAAGAAAATTTCGTTCTTCATATGCAGTAATCTGGGCATTTAAATCTGCAAGAATAGCATCAACTTCAGCAATTATTTCAGGATTATCTTCCCAGCGCTGATCAAAATCATCACGATAAAGCCAGAATCCTTCTTTTGCCTTTTCAATTGCCGAAACATACTGACCTTTTTTTGTAAGTTCTGCACTTTCATTTTGAATTTCCAGAAACTGAGCACGGAAATAGTTAAACTCGGCAGATTTTTTCAAGTCGGCAATAAAACGCAAATTCTGATCTGACGGATGTCTTTCAAATTTTTCCAGCTGGGCTGTAATTTCGTAAATTTCCTTGTTATTTCCCGGATCTTTCTGAATCAAATCAATCAGCTTTTCTGCAAGAATCGAATACTGTTTTCTTGCATTCATGATACGTCTGATTCTTATCTGAGCATTATCAAAATTGTCCGGTTTATTTTTAATATAAATATTGAGTTGACGTAAGGCTTCATCATATTCTGTACGCCAGATAAGACGGTCAATTTCAAAAAGGGACATATCCTCATCAGCCTGTGCATAAACACAATTAAAAGAGAGAGAAAACAGGACTAAAAAACAGAGGAATAACTTTCCTTTCATTTTATCGATAATATATATTATTTTTCGGCAAAAGAAGAGATAATACTTATAGAAAAGAAAGAAAAAACCGAAAAAAGAAATAAGACAAAAAGATGAAGAAAAGACTCTTTATTAAAATTGCAAATTTTCTCCTCCTGACAGGCTTCCTAAGCAAAGCCAGCATTTTTGCCTTGTCATATTCAGATTTAAACACTTCTCTTTCAGATATTTTTTATAATTTTGTTGATGAAAATGAAGGTCAAACTTCTTTCCGTTCCCTTCTGATTCCTTTTGGGGGCCGAACCGAAAGCCTTGCAGGCTCTTTCACCGGTCTGTGTGATGATGTCGGATACCTCCAGTACAACGCGGGTGCAGGTTCAATTCAAAAAGAAAGTCAGCTGGCCCTTTACCACAACATGTGGATTGCTGATTCAAAAATGGAAACTCTTGCAGGAACCATGCGTTTTAAAAATATTCCGCATTTAAGTCTTGGCTCTTATATTTCCTGTTTTTATCTGCCATTCACAGAATATAACATTTTTGGTGATAGAGTTGCCGGAAGTTACTACACAGAATCAGTTGCAGCCTTAAATATTTCATATAACATTCTGGCAGGTTATGATTTTAAAGGTCTGGCTCTTGGTGCAACAATAAAATCTGCCTGGCGGGGAATGCCAGATTACACCGACAACAACACAAATGCCATTATTGCAGGTTCAGGACTTTCGCAAAGTGCAATTGCCTTTATGGGTGATGTAGGACTTATGCTGCAGTTCAACTTCCTGAAATTTTATTATTCCAGAGATCCAAACGTAAGAATTGGTTTTTCTGCCCAGAATCTTGGGGTTTCCCTTACAGGTATTGGAAAAAAGCTCCAGCTGGATGATCCGCTTCCAACAGTATTTGCGGCAGGACTTTCCCTTAAATTTCTTAAGCCTATCACTTTGACCATGGATTACCAGCAGCCTTTTAATTTGCAAAAACCCGACACCTATCTGCTTCCATACCTTGCTTCAGGAATAAATTTTCAATTCACAGATTTTCTTTCTTTACTTGGTGGATTTGCTCTCAAGGGTGGAAATCCACGATTCTGTGCAGGATTTGAATTTGAAGTTAAAAAAATCAGATTTAATTTTAATTATACTTTAGATTTTACATCTTCATTCTCCCCTCTCAACAGAGTCAGTCTTTCAATGAAACTGCTTTTGGGAGACCAGGGACGAAGCATTATAGACAAACAGGTTGATGATTATTACCAGCAGGGCCTTCTTTACTATGCAGAAGCAAATTACGAAGCAGCCATTGAAATCTGGAAAGAGGCTTTAAAACTAAATAAGCGCTTCGATCCTGCAAAACTTGGAATTCAAAGCGCCCAGTATCAGATTGATATGTTTGAAAAAATCCGTGAAAGTCTTTTGCTCGACTAAAAAGATTTTTTTATCGTTTTTTAGAGAAAATTCTGTAGTTCATCCAAGGGAAAATAGAATCTCTTGCTTCAAGGGTTGTAAGCCATTCAGTACTTACTGTATTTGACCCCAGAGAATCAAATACTGCAGTAAAAGCGGCTATAGATTCTTTAAATCTTCTTTCAGCAAATAAAGGAAAATTTCCAGAATCAATAGCTTTCTGCAATCTTAAACTCTGAGCAAGCATAAGTTCCTTTGCTCCAAGGTTCAAAAGACGTGTTTTTAAACCTGTATCATTTGGGAAACGGTCTGCAAGATCAATCATTCTTTCACAAGTCTTGCGGATATATCTCATCATCCAGCAGTTTTTACTTGAAAGAAGATTTTCTCCATACCCTTCACCACATGCGGCAGAATAGTAAGGTGATATTTTTTCAAGATTAAACTGATTATCACACATTTTTCCGCAAGTCTGGATATTTAAATCAAAATCTTTAGCATTTCTGATTACCTTTTCCAGCCAGAGAATCTTTTCATACCAGTTCTGGCAGAATGTATCAGACTCAAAAGTACAAACTTCAACAACAAAACTCTTATCATTAATTAATTCTGCAGCTTTTGAAAGAGTTTCACTTCTTGCCTTAAGGAATAAAACTGCATCATCATCAGCCTGTTTAAGAGCCTCTTCAGAATTATAAAGACAGCCTTCTTCAGTATCAAAACATCTGTTCCAGTATTTAAATCCTGTTGAGTAACGGGTTGAACCTTCAGAAATAAGAGGCTTCAGCTGTTCAACATCAAGTTCATAACCAATATCTCTGTTCTGATTTTTATAAGCAGTATGATAAATAAGCCCTTCTTCACCGAACAGTTCTTCTTCAACAGCCTGAGACTTTGTAAAAAGAACCAGGGAATTTTCGGTTCTGCATGGATAAAAAATTCCAGTTGAAGGAGCTTTTTCTGCAAGAAGAGTACTTCTTGGGTCTAAAATTGTATAAGTATAACCATAAGCTTTTATAAGTCTTTCAATTCCTGGTGTATAACCAAGTTCTGGGAGCCAGAAACCTTCAGGAACAATACCAAAAAACTGGCGGAAGGCATGTAGTCCACATTCAATCTGTGCTGAAATAATTTCTTTTAAGTCAGCAAAATGAGGCATAAAAATATCAGTTCCACAAGTTCCAAGCAGTTCAATAAAACCTTTTTCAAGATAAGAAGCAAATACAGGAATCAATTTTTTATTGTATTTTTCAATAAAATCTGTTTTTACGCTTAAATTTTCATCAATATTTGCCTGCACAAGAGCAGAAATTTCAGGATTTGAAGCATTTCTTTCAAGTTCCTTCAGACCAAGCTCATTTCTTTTATCAAGCCATGCAATATAAGATTCCTGAATCTGTTCATCAGACAGTAAATTACAAAGAATTGGTGGAAGAACCAGCCCTATACAGAAAGATACATTATCATTTTCCAGTCTTTCAATCATTCTCAACAAAGGAATGTAGGTTGTAGAAATTGATTCATAAAAAATATTGAGGATTGAAGCATTAATAACTTCATCTTCCCCTGTATGACGTATAAATTCTTGATTTGCTTTAATTATCAGGCTTAAATTTTTCTGCATAAACTGAATCCTTTTTTAAAATGAATGCCTATGATTTTTATAATGTTCTGTTAAGATTTTATTCATTCCAGAAAGTTCAAGAATCGGGGCAAAGTTTGTATCACGACCAAGCTGCAAATCATTTAATAAAGCAGCCCCCTGAGGAATTGTGATTACAGGAGAAAAAGCAAGAACTTTTCCGGAACTTGCTGTAACATACACCAGCTCAACTTTGATATATTTTTTTCCCGATGGAATAAGAACGTACTGTTCCTGAGTATCTGATGAAGTTTGAACCTCAAAGGCTTCTTCAGGTAATGTATCTTTTGGACTTTTCAGACTGCAAATTCTAAGTTTAAGAGAACAGCCTGGAATATCCTTTAATTTAATAATATCAGCATCACTAATGTTCCAGAAAACAAAAAGCCAGGCAGGATTTCTCAAAACTCCAGAAACCTGAGTTTCGTTGTAATTGCCTGTAAGAATTTCTGCAGTTTCAGGATTATCTCCTGCTGCAATAATCATTTCTTCATCTGGAGTATTAGCCTCTTCTTCTACAATTTCCAGAAGTTCTTCAATAACAAATCGTCTGTCCAAATCTTCAGGTACATCTACGCCATATTCATCTGCGAGTCGTACTAAGTCAGAAAAAGAAAGTGTTTCAAGGTACTCACGACTAATAGGTTCTTCTTTCATAATTATCACATAATCGTAAAAAAAGAGATTAGTGTCAATATTTCAAAGCCCAGGCTGATATAATAAAAATCTATAACTTTGAAAAAAAATTTAAAAAAAATTGAAAAATTCCTAAAGTATTTTTTCCATCCCCCGATATTTAAAACATCTGGTAATAATCTTCGGGTGGGTAAGACATCCAGACACCTGAGTGTTAGAACCGAATTGTTTACTTAATATAAAAGTTGAAAAGTGTGTGAGACTTTTCAACTTTTTTTTTTGCCTTTTTTCTATAATATTTTCTCATTTTTGGTTTTTCTCCTATTCTTTTTTAGTGTATTTGTCGATAATATAAGAGGAAAACTATGGATACCATTAATTTAGCAGACCTCCGTGAAGATTTAACTTTTTCAGGAGATTTATTAATTGACAGTACATTTCTTCTCTTACCAAAAACTGCTAACGTTACTGCAGATCTGATAAAAAGACTCAGAGAATGGGAATTTGATTCAGTTTTATGCGACGGAAATCTAAGCCTGGGTGGTGATATTGGAGTTTCTACAGGTTTAGAACCAGTTGATGAGGATCCAAAAGAAAAAATCGGACAAAATGTAAAAAAAGTCCTTGAAATATCAAAAACATCTCCAATTGGTAATAGTGATCAGGCCAGAATGGAAATGGTTCAGCAGGTTTATGATGAATACATGAACTATATTGAACAGGTCTTCACTCACTATGCTACCCATAAAGAGATAGACCAGAAGGAACTGGAAGAAACTGTTCAGGAACTTTGTGTTTTTATTAAAGAGCACAGAAGATATATTCTTAGAGCCAATTCCTCTGTAGATGCAAATAAAAAGAACTTCCTGGTTATTCATTCAATGCGAACAACAGTTCTTGCAATTGCAATTGCCCTCCAGCTTCACATTCCTCTTTCCAAAATGATTGAACTTGGAGTTACCTGTATTCTGCATGAAATTGGAATGCTCAGACTTCCACCACAGCTTTACATGACTTCAAGAAAACTGAGTCCAAGCGAAAAATCTCAAATTACAAAACACACTGTATTGGGATATACAATCGTAAAAGATTTGAATTTCAGTCTTTCAATTCAGCTGGGTGTTCTTGAACATCACGAAAAGGAAAATGGAAGCGGATATCCAAGACATCTCACTGGTGATAAAATTTCATCTAATGCAAAAATTATTGCAGTTGCCTGTACTTATGAAGCAATTTCATCACCACGAAGTTATAAAGATGAACGTTCTACTTTTGATGCATTAATTGAACTTATTCAAAACAGAGCCAAACAGTATGATGATAACGTTCTCAAAGCTCTGCTTTATACAGTTTCCCTCTACCCTATTGGAACTTATGTTTATCTTTCAAACAGAAAAGTTGCAGAAGTTGTAGATTCAAATCCAGATAATCCAAAATGTCCAGTTGTTCAAATTTTAACAGAAAAAGAAGCTGATGGTTCTCTTAAAGTTTGCCAGACAGGACAGAACAATATTTCAATTTTAAGAATTCTTACAAAACAGGAAAAAGAAGATATTCTTAAAGTAATCGAAGAAAAAGAACACGGAGCTCCAGTTCCTCTTGAACCAGTTCCAGACGATTATGTTGAAAAACCACTTCCTCTTCAGCCTGTTTCAGAAGAAAACAAAGCCTCTCCTGCACCAAAAGCACCTCTTCCACAAGCTGCAGCACCTTCAACCCCAGTTTCTGCAAAGCCGGCTCCTGTAGTAAAGCCTGCACCTGCAAAGCCGGCAGAACCTGCTCCTGCAAAAGTTGCAAACACTTCAGAAAAAGAGAACAAGCCATCTGAAAATGACGGAATGGAATCTGTAGATATTAATGATTTTATTTAGTTAAAAAACATTCTGATTTTTTCAACATCTTCCTTAAATTTTTCATCAATTACAGGAGGATGTTCATTAAAATACAGAATCTGATCAAGTTCTGGCTGAGTTTCAATTCCCCAGATAGGAATTACACTTTCATATTGCTGTAAAAAACCAAATGCAAGAGGGATATTATCAATTACTCCACCACCAAGCGGTTGCATTGCAATAAAGCCCACATCATGCTCTTCACACAGTTTTACCAGTTCAATAGTTTCTTCAGAACTAAGCATACTGAAAGGAAACTGAATTGTTTCATACAAATCTGATAAAACAGCTTTTTTTGCAGTTTCAAAATTTGTAGTTACAATTCCAATATGTTTGATTTTATTTTCGTCTTTTAGTTTAAGGAGGGTATCGTAAATCTTATCAGCACCACCAGGAACTGGCAGAAAAACCTCTGTTTCCAGCTGATAAAGATCTACGAAATCACAGTGCAAGGTCATAAGACTTGTTTCTAAATCGTTTAAGATTTCGGAATAAGTCTTAGAACTTGTTGTTGTAGAAAGAATTACATTTCTGCGAATGTCATACAAAGCATCTCCCAAAAGTTTTTCACTTTCAGGATTTCGTCTTGATGTATCAAAAAAATTAATTCCTGCATCGTAGGCCTTACGAACAACAAGAGCTGCATCTTCATCAGTTCCAATATCATTCAGACGCATAGCCCCGAACGCAACACGAGAAATGAGAAGATCTGTTTTTCCTAAACGTACATATTCCATTTCATTTTAATTAGGAATTGTGAATTAGGAATTATGAATTTCTAAATCCACAAATTTCCTAATTCTTCATTCCTAATTCCTAATTATTTAATAACTGGTTTGTAATTACGGATTGCTTTCTGAATGAATGGAATCAAATCATCCAAAGCAACTCTTTCCTGCTTCATTGAATCACGGAAACGAACTGTTACAGTGTTGAACAATTCATCCTTAGAACCATCTTCTTTTGTTTCCTGAATTGTATCATAGTCTACAGTTACACAGTATGGAGTACCAACTTCATCCTGGCGGCGGTAGCGTTTTCCTACTGTTCCAGAAACATCATAATCAGTTACAAAGTCTTCTTTAAGTACATGCTGGATTTCCTTTGCTTTTTCAGCAAGACCATCTTTCTTCATCAAAGGAAGAACTGCAACTGTAATTGGTGCAAGACGTGGGTCAAGGTGGAGAACTGTTCTGTAATCATCTTTTCCGTCTGTACCAACATTTTCTTCTTCGTATGCTTCACAAAGGAACATAAGGAAGTTTCTGTTCAATCCGGCAGAAGTTTCAACTACATAAGGAATGTATTTCTTGTTTCCATCTTCCTGGTCGATGTAAGACATATCTTTCTTTGAATAAAGCTGATGCTGAGAAAGGTCAAAGTCTGTACGAGAGTGAATTCCTTCTACCTCTTCAAAACCAATTGGGAAGTTGTAAGTAATATCGTAAGCATCTTTAGCATAATGAGCCAGCTTATCGTGGTGGTGCCACTTAAGCTGTTTTTCAGGAATACCGTACTTGAGGTAGAAAGCCCAGCGTTCCTTTCTCCATCTTTCAAATGTTTCATCTTCTGTACCAGGCTTACAGAAATATTCCATTTCAAGCTGTTCAAATTCACAGGTACGGAAAATAAAGTTCTTAAAGATGATTTCGTTACGGAAAGATTTACCAA
>CAMPAL010000050.1 GCA_946631855.1 uncultured Treponema sp.
TTTATCATACATATCAGGCACTTGATTTTTCTCTTTTCTTTTAGATTTCTGTTCCTGCTGGGATAATTGCATTCTTACGAATTACAATAATTCCATCTGCACTGTAGAATGAACCATGATCCCCATCTTCGTATTTCTTACCACTTACGCCAATCTTACAATTGTTTCCAATCTTAGCGTTTTTATCGATGATGGTTCTTGCAATCTTACAGTTTTCTCCAATTCCTGTACATGGAATGCCTTTCTTGTGATTTTCAATCTTTTCAGATTCATCGTCATAATAGTCTGCACCCATCATAATTACACCGTCAAGTTCTGTGCCGTTTTCAATAATTGAACGAACACCAATTACTGAATGGTTCAGTTTACAGCCTGAAATGATACATCCTTCAGATGTAAGAGAACTTGTGATATCAGCTTTATTGATTTTTGAAGGTGGGAGATTTCTCATGTGGGTGTAAATTGGAGCTGTGTTGCCGTAGAAATCGAATTCTGGATAGCCTTCTGTAAGGGCAATGTTAGCTTCGTAGAAACTGCGGATAGTTCCGATATCTTCCCAGTAGCCGTTGAAAATGTATGAATTAATCTTTTTCTTTCCAATTGCGAGAGGGAGAATTTCTTTACCAAAGTCTGTGTATTTTTCGTTTTCTCCGCCCAACATTTCTTCCAATGTTTCGGCATTAAAAATGTAAATACCCATTGAAGCAAGGTATTCTTTTTCTGGTGGAAGGTCTCCTCGTGCATCTGCAGGAATTTTCCAGTCGTCAATATTTAAATCTGGCTTTGGTTTTTCCATAAATGCTTTTACATTGTTCTTTTCATCAATCTTCATGATTCCAAAGCCTGAAGCATCGCGACGATTTACTGCAGTTGTTGCAATAGTAATCTGAGCTCCAGATTCAATGTGTTTGTTCATAAAGTCTCTGAGGTCCATTTTGTAAAGCTGGTCTCCAGAAAGAATTATGTAATGTGTAGGTTTCTGTGTTTTGAAATGAATGAAATTCTTGCGAACTGCATCAGCTGTTCCTTCATACCATCCTGAATGTTCAAGGGTTTGTTCTGCAGCGAGAATTTCTACAAATCCGCCTGAAAAACGGTCAAAGTTGTATGAATTTGTGATGTGAAGGTGCAAAGATGCAGAGTTGAACTGAGTTAACAGGTAAATCTTTTTATATCCTGAGTTAATACAATTTGAAATTGGGATATCTACAATTCGGTATTTTCCTCCGAATGAAACTGCTGGTTTTGAACGTTCTTTTGTAAGAGGATAAAGTCTGGTTCCTTTTCCACCACCTAAGATAATAGCCAGGACTCTTGGTTCTGTATTTGCCATAGAAAAAACTCCTTTTGATGATACATTTTATTTTGCAATGTAATTTTTGCTATACAAATGATTATAAGTCTGAACCTTCTTATTTGCAAAGTTTTTTAGAAAATTCCGTATTTTTTGTAAAATGCTTAAGGGATGTACTGTAAAACTATGACTGTAAGATCATCTTTAATTTCAGTTCCTTCTGTAAACTTGTAAAATCTTGAAAGAATGTAATCGAGTTTACTTTTTGCACTGCCAATTCCTGAATCTTCAAAAGCCTGGATAATTCTTTCTTCGCCAAAAGCTTCTCCCTTTTTATTTACAGATTCATTCAGACAGTCGGTGTATAAAATTAAACTGTCTCCTTTTTGCATTGAAAATTTAAGGGTTGTAAAATCTTTATCCAGTGTGTTTACACCAATTATTGAATTTCTTTTTGAGTAATCTTTTACTTCAATAGGATGGCATTTGCCGTTTTTGGCAGTTCTAACAAAGGCTGTTGGATGGCCTGCATTGATAAATTCGATTTTATTATCATTAATTCTTAAAAGAATTCCTGTCAGGTAGTTTTCAATATCACCCTTATCTTCTTTTATCTGCTTGTCTATTTCAGACATGATTTTTGAAAGAGACTGATTGTTGCCTTCGCGGAATTTTTTATCAATTACAGTTTTTGCAAGCATAGTAACAAGTCCTGATGCAATTCCGTGGCCAGAAACGTCAAATAATCCTAAGCCCTGTAAATCTTTTGAATCGTGGAAAAAGTCGTAAAGATCTCCGGAAACGCCTGCTGCCGGTTTGAAAGTGTAAACTAAATCCCAGTTCTTAAAATGAGGTAAAGATGGATTAAAAAAGGCGTTCTGAACATTCATGGCAAGTTTCATGTCTCTATCAGCCTTTCTTTTTGCTTCTGTAAGCTGATTGTTTGTTGATTCAAGTTTGCTGTTTGTTTCTGAAAGTTTTGCATTTGATTCTGAGAGGGCTTTTGTTCTTTCTTCAACCTTGTTTTCAAGATTTTTGTTTAAGTATTCAACCTGTTTTTTAGAATTTACAAATCTGTTTGCAAGAATAAAGAGAAGACTGATAATTACAATCTGCCAGCCAATCGAAATAATGTATGGGAAACTGTAATTCTTTAAAATGTTGTGCACAATGATATCAATTAAGAATGTAGCAAAGAGTGGTGAAAATCCTAAAAGCAGGATGGATGCATCTTTTTCTTTTCGTATAAGGGCCTTTATTATGATGAATAAAATGTAAATCATTTGAGGAATAATCATCATAAATGTCCACCTCATTGAGCGGAGACTTCTGTAATTTGGAGCAAAGAGAATGATTACAACAGGAGCAATCAAAAGAATCCTTCTTATAATTTTTATGGCTTTATATTCTTTTGCGTGGACAAAGCTTGATATGAAACTTGTAATCATGTAGGCAAGAAAGAATGGCATGGAATTTGAAAAGATTTTCTGGAAAATCAGGAAAGATACTTTTTCACCAAAATCCAGTGGGAGATTGTCGTAAAAGAAAACACACAGGTAAAGGGCTGAAAAAATGTTCAGAAGGGCGAAAATCAGATTATCTTTTTCTTCTTTGTTCTTGAAATAAAGCATCAGGTGGTAGGCGGCAATTATGAGCATGGCAAAAGAGAAAATGAGGTTGATTTTACTGTTCCAGAAATCTTCTTTTGCGGCAGCTTTTTCTGCTGTTTTTACTGTGCTTATAAATGGATTTGAAACAATTGAACCTTCACCGTTTACCCAGATTTTTATGAAGATTTCATTTTCACCATCTCTGAGAATTTTCTTTGGGATGGTGTAGAAACGGGCGGTATTCCAGGCGCTGAATTCGTGATCTGGAAAATGGCCTTTACCGCCAATGTAAGCTCCGTTTATATATGTTTCATCTGCCAGACTGATTCGTCCAAAGTAGGCTCCAAGATTCTGATCTTTTAGTTTGTCTGGAATTGTAAAAGTTTTTTTCAGCCAGATGTAACCGTACTGGTCTGGAACTAAGTTTTCCAGATTTGTCAAAAGTTTATCATCAAAAGCTTGAAAATCATCTGGAAGTGCATTTTTTTTCTGTTGTATAAGTCCAGTTTTTTGTTAAATCGATTTTTGCATCTTCTGTTTCGTTTTTGCAGGAAGTTGTGAATAGGGTGAGTGAAATTGTAAATAGTACTGCAAGTTTAAGGAAAGGTTTTCTTTGAATGTAATTCATAAAAAGGCCTCTTTGAAAATAAGTATGATAGTTGTACAGTTAGGATGATAGATTGACTATCATTAGAATATCATAAGATTTAATCATAATCAAATCTTTTTTCTAAACAAATTTTTTTGCTTTCCGATTATTAATATAGATGTAAACAAAAAATCTGGTGTAAATCACCGCACCTGAGGGTGTTAAAACAGGAGGTAAAAATGATACGTGGCTGGTATACTGGTGCTTCAGGAATGAATGCTCAGCAGAACAGACTTGATGCTATTTCAAATAATCTGGCAAATGTAGATACTGCTGGTTATAAAAGAGATATTACAGTTTCAAAGTCTTTTCCAGAACTTTTGCTTCGCCGTGCAAATTTTGACGGAGTGTACAGTACAAAAGAAGGTTCTGCAGACTCTGCACCAATTATTGGTAAACTTGGTCTTGGTGTTGAAACAAATGAAAATTATATTGATTTTGCCCAGGGCTCTTTCAAAATTACAAATACAAAAACTGATGCTGCTTTAAGTGGTAAAGGTTTTTACGTTATAGATACTCCAGCTGGTGAACGTTACACCAGAAACGGAAACTTTCTTATTGGAAAAGAAGGAATTCTTGAAACAAAAGATGGTTATCCTGTTCTTGGAGAAAATGGTTATATCTTTGTTGATGATGATAAATTTACAATCAATGAAGATGGAATAATTACAAAGTCAGATGATGGAACAGAAATTGACCGTTTTAAGGTAGTTCGTTTTGATAATGAACGTTACCTCAAAAAAATGGGTGAAAGTTTCTATTCTACAAATGATATTGCTGGTCCTGCTCACATTGCAGAAGGTAATGAACGTCCAAAGTTTTTACAGGGCTATTCAGAAACTTCAAATGTTAATGTAGTAAATGAAATGGTTCAGATGATTGAAGTAAACCGTGCTTACGAAGCAAATCAGAAAACAATCACTTCTGAAGATTCAATGATGTCTACTCTCTGGCAGAAAGTAGCACAGCTTTCATAGGAGCAGGTAAAAAATGGTTAGATCACTCTGGACAGCAGCAACAGGAATGAACGGACAGCAGTCAAATATTGACGCAATTTCAAACAATCTTTCAAATGTAAATACAACTGGTTATAAACAGCAGCGTGTTGAATTTGAAGATTTAGTTTATCAGAACGTTAAACTTGCAGGAACTCCTGCTACAGAAGATACTGTTACTCCAGTTGGAATTCAGCAGGGTACTGGTGTAAAAATTGGTGCAACACAGAGAATTATGACTCAGGGTTCTTTGCAGAATACTGGAGTTGATACTGATGTTGCTATCGTTGGTGAAGGTTATTTCCGCGTTCAAAAATACGACGGATCTTATGCTTATACAAGAGATGGTTCTTTCAAAGTTGATTCAAATGGTCAGCTTGTAACAAATAATGGTCTTCGTGTAATTCCTGAAATCATCCTTCCAGAAGGATACGATGTTTCTACTTTGAATATTACTCAGACAGGTTTAGTTTCTGTAAAAGTAAATGGTGGAAACGATCCTGTAGAAGTTGGTCAGCTGGAATTGTACAGATTCCCAAATGCAGTTGGTTTACAGGCAGAAGGTGACAATCTTTTTAAGGTAACTTCAGCAAGTGGTGAAGCAATTGCAGGTCGCCCTGGTTATGATGGATTTGGTGATACAAGACATAAATTCCTTGAAATGTCTAACGTTTCTGTCGTTAATGAAATGGTACAGATGATTGTTGCTCAGCGTGCCTATGAATTCAACAGTAAGGCAATTCAGACATCAGATTCAATGCTTCAGACAGCAGTAAGCCTGAAACGATAGGTGCTAGGTGCTAGGTTTTAGGTGCTAGGTTTTAGGTGCTAGGTGTTGGGTGATAGGTGCTAGGTTTTAGGTTTTAGGTACTGGGTGATAGGTTTTTAGGGGAAATTAGTATGAACGTTGGATTAGTTTCAAATACATTTAGTGGAATTACAAATGGGCAGGGGGCTCTTACTTCTGCAAAAAATAATGCTGATTCTACAAAGTTTTCAGATTTGATAAAAAGAATGCAGTCTCAGAATGACGGAAGGGGAACTGTTTCTTCTGAACAGATTGCAGAAAATGGACGCTTAAACGGAGATTATTCTTCAGGTTTTAGTGGAACTTATACATCTTCTAAAGATAAAGTTTCTGCTCCTGTTGGTGCCGCTATCAATCAGTCTAATCCACATGTTCAGCAGAAAACAATTGACCGCACCTCAGAATTGTATGAAAAATCAATGGAATTAGAAAGTTACTTTGTTAAGCAAATGCTTTCGGCAATGCGTAAAACAGTAATGAAAAGTCAAGAATCTGATTTTGCAAAACAGACCTATGAAGATATGCTCTATGATGAATATGCTGCTTCAATGACAAAAAATGCAGGTTTTGGTCTTGCAGATCAGATTTATTTAAGTTTGGTATAAATCAGGTTTCCTCCTGTTTATAATAGTTTACATCATCAGTCACTGGGATGCGTTGCTTCTCAGTGATTTTTTTTTATGTATTCGTTATAATTTACAAAAGGCATTTATATATATGGAAAATACTACTTCTTTGCCAGAAAATTTGTCTGGCCTTCATATTCATTTTGTTGGAATCAAGGGAACAGGAATGGCTGCCCTTGTAGAAATTCTTTATCATAAAGGGGCTGTAATTACAGGTTCTGATGTTTCTGAACGTTTTTACACCGATGAAATTATAGAAAAACTTGGCTTAAAGGCTCTTCCTTTTTCAGCAGATAACATTAATGATAAAGTTGATTATGTAATTTATTCTTCAGCTTATAAACTTGATGAAAATCCTGATTTAATTGAAGCTCAAAAAAGAGGCATTCCTTGTCTTTTATATACCCAGGCTCTTGGTTCCTACAGTTCAAGAGCATATTCCTGCGGAGTTTGTGGCGTTCATGGAAAAACTTCTACCACTGGTCTTGTTGGTACAATTTTAAAAGAAATTGATTTACCAAGTCAGGTTTTGGCAGGTTCTATTATTAATTCTTTTGGAGGAACTTGTACTTATACATCTCCGTTAATTAAAAATTCAGAAAAATCTATTTTTGTTGCTGAAACTTGTGAGTACCAGAGGCATTTTATGTCTTTCTGTCCTCAGAAAATTATTTTAACTTCTGTAGAATCTGATCATGAAGATTATTATCCAACTTACAATGATATTAGAGATGCTTTTGTTGATTATGTATGTAAACTTCCTCAGGGTGGAGATTTAATTTACTGTGCTGACGATAAAGGTGCATGTGAGGTTGCAGAAATTGCAAAGTCTAAACGATCCGATATCAATCTAATTCCTTATGGAACTAAGGCTGATGGAGATTATAAACTTACTTTTGGTAAGGTTGAAAATGAGGAAAACCGCTTTAAGGCAGGCCTTTATAATAAGGAAATGTATCTTAAAATGCCTGGAAAACATGAGGTTATGGATGCTCTTGCCGCACTTGCTTTGGTATGCCAGCTTTTGAAGGAATACGGTAAAAATCCTCTTGATTATGAAAAAGAAATTGGTCTTGGTCTGGCAAAGTTTTCTGGTGGTAAAAGACGCAGTGAAATTGTAGGGCAGTTTAAGAACAAAAACGGAAATTCTGTTTTAGTTATAGATGATTATGGACATCATCCTACAGCTGTAAAAACTACCCTTGAAGGTTACAGAGATTTTTATAAGGGCCGCAAAATTATTGTTGATTTTATGAGTCATACTTACTCCAGAACTCAGGCCTTACTCAAGGAATTTGCAGCCTGTTTTGATTCTGCTGATATTGTTATTCTTCATAAAATTTATTCTTCGGCCCGCGAAAATCCTGCTGATTTTTCAATTACAGGTAAGACTTTGTATGATGAAGTTGTAAAGCACAAAAATGGAAATAAGGATAATTTGTACTATTTTGAAGAAATTCTTGATGCTAAAACTTTGGCAGAAGAACTTTTAAGCAAACCTCTTTCATCACAATATCCTGATGGCTATCTTTTTGTTACCATGGGAGCTGGAGATAACTGGAAGCTTGGTAAGGCAATTCTTGAGAATAAATAAATCTATGATAAAATTATTCTGAAATTACGAAGAAAGGAGTTTTATCATGGATATTAAGATTTCAAATTATCGTGTAGACGGATCAAAAGAGTTTAAAATTAAAAAAACTCCAACAGATTCTAATGGTCTTGAAGAATATAAGGCAGAACTTGTAGAAAAGACTCATAAAAACTCAGAAAAAATTGCCCAGCTTCAAAGTGCTCTTTATGCAGAACATAAGGAAGCTGTTTTAATTTGTTTTCAGGCCCTCGACGCTGGTGGAAAGGATTCAACTATATCACACGTTCTGACTGGAGTTAATCCTCTTGGAATTGATGTTTATAGTTACAAGGGGCCAAGTGCCGATGAAGCAAGTCATGACTTTTTGTGGCGTTATCATAAAAATATGCCAATGAAGGGTAAGATTGCGGTTTTTAATCGTTCTTACTATGAAGAAGTTCTGGTTGTAAAAGTACATGATTTTTTTAAGGATTATGATTTACCAAAACGTTTAAAGAAAGTAGATTACATTGAACAGAAATATTCAGATATAAAAGGATTTGAAAAATATTTACATGCAAACTCTATCCGTGTAATTAAATTTTTCCTTAATCTGTCTAAAGACGAACAGAAAAAACGCTTTCTGGATAGAATAAATCGTCCTGAGAAAAACTGGAAATTTAGTGAAAATGATATTAAGGAACGTCAGTTCTTTGAAAAATATCAGGAAGCTTTTGAAGCAGCAATTAATAATACTTCAACAAAAGATTGTCCCTGGTATGTAATACCAGCAGATCAAAAATGGTTTGCAAGATATCTTGTGTCAGAAGTCATTCTGGATGTAATGAAGGATATTGATCCAAAATATCCAGAAATTTCTAAAGAACAAAAAGAAAATCTGGCAAACTGTAAAAATATGCTTGAAAAAGAAGGTAAATAAAAATGACATCAATGACCGGCTATGCCTATGAAGAAAAATCTGGAGATACTGCAGTCGTTTCTGTAGAAATTAAATCAGTTAATTCAAGATTTTTAGATTTAACAATCAATCTTCCTCCATATTTAAATCAACTTGAAAGTTACTATCGTAATAAGATTTCTGAAAAAGTTTTGCGCGGAAAGGTTGATGTTTACATTCGTGTAAAAGAACTTGAATCTGATACAGAAATTTCTGCAGATACAGGAGTTGCAAAATCTTATCTGGAAGCAATTAAAAAAGTTGCTCAGGCTACCGGTTATTCTACAGAGATTCCTTTGAGTTTGATTATAAGTCAGCCTGGAGTTTTGAATTCAAATAAATCTTATGATGTAGAAAAGTACAAAGGCCTTATAGATCCTCTTTTTGATTCAGCTCTCAAAACTTTTGTTTCTGATCGTACCCGTGAAGGGGAAAATATGAAAAAGGATTTGCTTGCAAAACTTTCAAAACTGGAAGAATGTGCTAAGTTCTTTATAAAGTGGCAACCAAAAATGGAAGAAATTTTTAAGGAACAGATTACAAGCAAGTTTAAAGAACTTTTGGGTGAACATGCCGATGAAAACAGAATTATGACAGAAACTGCTGCTATGCTGGTAAAATATACAATTAATGAAGAAATTGTACGTTTGAATAGTCATATTTCGGCAATGAAAAATGAATTAGAAAATAATCCTGTTCCTGGTAAAAAGTTAGATTTTATATGTCAGGAAATGAATCGTGAAATTAATACTATTGGCAGTAAAAATCAATTTGCCGAAGTTGGTGCAATGGTTATTACCGCCAAAGACAGCCTGGAAAATATAAGAGAACAGGCTAAAAATGTAGAGTAAGCTATAAAAGGAGTTTGTATGACTTTAAATAAAGAGATTCGTGTAGCAATTAGTGGAAAGTCTGGTTGTGGAAATACAACTGTTTCAACTTTGCTTTCACAAAAACTTGGGGTAAAACTTATTAATTATACCTTCCGTCAACTTGCGGCAGAAAAAAATATGACACTTGCTCAGGTAATTGAAGCTGCAAAAAATGATGATTCTTACGATAAGTATGTTGATAAACATCAGGTAGAACTTGCTCTCGCTGAACCATGTGTTCTTGGTAGTCGTCTTGCCATTTGGATGCTTAAAGAGGCTGATTTGAAAGTTTATCTCTATGCTTCTGCAGAAACTCGTGCAAGTCGTGTATTTAATCGTGAAGGCGGAAATTTACAGGAAATTAAAGATTTTACAGCAATGAGAGACCGCGAAGATACTGGTCGCTATAAAGAATTTTACGGTATTGATAATAACGATTATTCTTTTGCTGATCTGGTAATTGATGTAAATGATAAAACTCCAGATCAGATTGTTGATTTAATTTTACAGAAATTAGCTGATAAAAATCTTATTACTCTTTAGAATTCTGAATAATATGAATATTTTCCACCAGTGAATTTGCCGAAAACGTATTTGTTTGAAGCAGATTCATTTACCTGGTAAAGTTTACCGTCAATAAGTTCAATTTCTTCTGACATAGGGGCAGTTTTTATTGTTTTTTCAAGGCTGCTTGAATCAAGGATGTAAAGAGGTACTTCTGTATCCAGAACAGTCATAGTACCATTTGATGTAATTTTACTTCTGTCATAAATAAGAATGTTGGAAAAAGAGAGTCCCCAGGATGTTGAAACATAGATCTTTTCATCACTAAAAGCCATGCCCTGTACATTTCCAGGGAGAGAATATACATAAGAAGGAACTGCTTTGTTATCAGAGAGGGTAAATGCTAAGGCAATAGCATTGTTTGTACCGTCAATTGTAGTAATTTCGTGCTTTGGTGAAGTTGGATATTGTGGAAGACGATAGAATTCACCTGCAATGAGCATATCTTTATCAGTGGTGGTAAAGGCAACTCCAATCATATCATCTTCAGTTTCAAGGGAAATGATATTTTTATATGTTACAGAACTTTTGTTTTCTGCCTGGTCAATTTCGTTTTTATCAAAAACATAAAGACAATTATCATGTCCACCAGCAATATAAATATTATTCTGGTAAAGACTTAATCCGCCGCAATGATTTACAAAAGGAGTGTTATCTGGATTAGACAGTTTAATAGTTTTTATCAACTTTTTACTGTTTTTATTAACTATATAGACAGGACAGGCAGAATTATCTTTCATATATCCTGTCAGATAAAAGTTTTCAGCTTTTTCATCGTAGGTTAATCCCTGTGAAACAAAATTTCTGTTTGTATCAGGTATTACAAAAGCTTTTTTACTTACTTTGTAATATGAAGAAACTGGAATTCTGAAATATAGTCTGAATCCCAGTAAAAATAAAAGTATAAATCCTGCAAGTGATCCAAATACTATTATTAATACTTTGGAAAGTTTCTTCATATTTTTTTCCTCTCTCTTTTTTTTTATGATTAAAGATTTGCAATAAGCCAGTCTTTAAACTGCTGATAATCATTTTCCATTGGAATAGCTCTGTCTGGAAGACGTAAAACTTCTTCAAGTCTTGCAGGCATTGGTGGTTCCTTACCAGTTGCATCTGTAACAATTTTTCCAAATTTTGCAGGTGATGCTGTTTCAAGGATGATTCCTACTGCTTCTTTATTTAATACTTTGTTAGCCCAGTCTGGAATATTTGGTGTAAGACCTGGATTTTCAGGATTGTTTTTGTTTCCGTTTACCAGAGCTTCCATTCCACCATTTTTGATATCTTCCCAGGCAGCAAAACCAATTGCTCCATGTGGATCGATTGTATAGCCAGTCTTATTTTTGCATTCCTGAATTGCCTTGATAATTCCGTCATTATCCTGCCAGTAAGAAGCAAAAAGATGGCGTACCTGATCAAGAGAATACATTGCTTTAATTCGTTCGTAATTACTTGGAGCACCTACGTCCATAGCATTTGCATAAGTTTCTACAGATGGACGGGCATTATATTCACCACTTGCAATCCAGTCTGGAATTGTTTTGTTTGTGTTTGTTGCAGCTGTAAATCCTTCGATTGGAGCACCCATTTCTCTAGCGATTAAACCAGAAGTAAGGTTTCCGAAATTTCCAGAAGGAACGACCATAATAATTGCAGGGTCTAAAATCTTATTGTCAATCTTACAGCGATTTCTTACTGTAAGAGCAGTGTACATATAGTAGAATGACTGAGGAAGAAGACGCGCAATGTTGATTGAGTTAGCTGATGAAAGACGGAGTTTTCCGCGGAGTTCAGTATCTGTAAAAGCTGTTTTTACCAGTTTCTGACAGTCATCAAAAGTTCCTTTTACTTTAAGAGCTCTTACATTTCCTGTGAATGTAGAAAGCTGTTTTTCCTGCAATGGACTAATTTTTCCATCTGGATATAAAATTGTAACATCAAGTCCAGGAACTCCATGGAAAGCACTTCCAACTGCAGAACCTGTATCGCCAGAAGTAGCAACAAGGATGTGGAGAGGAGTGTCTTCATTTCTGTTGAAGTAAGACATTACACGAGCCATGAAGCGTGCCCCGAAATCCTTGAAAGCACAGGTTGGACCATGGAACAATTCCATAACATATGAAACTGAATCTAATGGTACGATTTTTGGCTGGAATGGATAAGCATCCTGAATAATTGCAGCTAAATCTGCATCTGGAATCTCGCCTTCAACATAAGGTTTTGCCATATTAAATGCAACATCTCTGAAAGATGGTGCAGGATCTTTATTTAATAATGATTTATCAAGTTTTGGAAATTCTACAGGGATGTACAAACCGCCAGTTTTCTGGTTCATTCCTCCCATTACTGCAGTTTTGAAATCAGCTTTAATACTACTGTCTCTTGTGTCTGTATAAATCATATATAACTCCTGGTTATGAATTAAAGCCCGTATACAAGGGCATCAACTATCTGTGTTGAAAGTTCTTCTTTAGCTTTTGAAACACATGCATTCCAGTTTTTGCCGGTTGCATCATGATTAAAAGTTGAAGAATAAATTAATTTTCCGTTTTTCATATTTACAGCCTGAATGTCAGCTACTAATGAACATTTATACTGATTATCATCTGTTGGTTCTACAGGTTTTGCAAACTTTACTGTACCTATAATCAAATATCCGTAAGCTGCTTCAATGATTTCATAATTTTCTTTGTAAAGTGTATTTATTGACTTTCCAATGTATGAAGTTTCGTTTATAGGTGCATTACCAACTAAAGACATACCTCTTGTTCTGAATTCAGAAAGAATTTCATAAGAGTTATTTATAGGACGACCTTTTTCATTGAAATCCCAGATAAATAAAACTGCACCTTTGCTGATGATGTCAGATTTTACTTTCCAGTCTGCTTCTGCACAGTAACTTACTGCTGCATCAATTACTTTGTCTGAATTGTCAATTGGGGTTGGATAAACAGCAAGTGTTGTATCTGCTGAAAAAGAAGGTACTTCTGCTTTGTAAGAGTATGTACCGTTTGCGTCAGTTTTTATATCAATTTCATTATAAATGATTTCGCCGTCAGTTTTTTCTGAAGGGAAAGAAATTGTAACAGGATAGTCAGCAAGAGGATTTCCATTTGCATCTTTTACAATGAATTTAAAATCTGAAGAAAAGGCTTTGTTTACATTTGTTGCTTTTGGAGATGAAACGAATGATAAAGAAATTCCTTCAAGGCTTTTGATAAATTTATCAGCTGGAGAATCTTCTTTTTGAACTATTGGAGCCTGAGCCTGCTGAATGGTTTCTGTTTTTGTTTCTGTTTCTAAGTTTGTAGATCCACATGAAATTAAAATAAATGTTAATAAAGTGCTTGTAATTAAAACTCTTAATACTTTCATAAATAAAGTCCCACTAGTAACATATTATTCAATATATTGTATTTTTACAATGGGATATTGAGAAAAAAATGTAATAAGTGATAAAGTGTTTCTCGATGATAATAAGGTGGGGCAAATAATGAATCGTTGTACTAGAGCCTTTATATATAAAGACAATATTAAATTTAATCTTGAACAAATTAGAAAATATGTTAATCCATCAGTAAAACTTTGTGTTGCTGTAAAAGCAGATGCTTACGGACATAATGCGGTATTAACATCAAAAATTGCAGAAGAAGCCGGTTATGAATATCTTGCGGTTGCCAGTGTTGATGAAGGTATAGAACTTAGAAAAAATGGAATTAAAGCTAAGATTCTGCTTTTAAGTCTTTCTACACCAGAAGAAATGTCTGATTTCTTTAAATATGATATTACACCTTTAGTTTTTTCTCACGAATATATTGGAGAACTTATTAAAGTTTCAGATTCATATTTTAAAGATCAAACAAAATTTGAGGTTTTTCTTGCAGTTGATACAGGAATGGGACGTATTGGAACTTATCCTGAGACAGCCGGAGATGAAGCTGTTTTAATCAATTCTTCTGCTCATTTAAAACTTGCCGGTATGTGTACTCATCTTGCAGTATCAGACAGTCTTTCACCATCAGATCAGGAATTTACAGATGATCAGTTTAAGGCTTTTAAACTTGCTGTTGAAAATGTTCGTGCAAAAGGAATTGATCCTGGTATTTGTTCCTGCGAAGCAAGTGCAGGGCTTTTGAATAATCCTGAAATGCAAATGGATATGGTAAGACCTGGTATTATTGCATATGGATATTATCCTGATGAAATTACAGAAAAATATTTAAAATCAAAAGGTTTTTCCCTCAAGCTTAAACCTTGTCTTTCGCTGGAAACAAAAGTTGTTGCCATCCGTTCATTCCCTGCTGGAAAATCTGTTTCTTACGGAAGAACCTGGGAAACTCCTTGTGATACTGATATTGCAGTACTTCCAATTGGATATGCAGATGGTCTTTTGCGACGTTTTTCACCAGGCTTGACTGTAACTATCAACGGAAAAAATTATCCTGTTGTTGGAAGAATCTGTATGGATCAGTGCATGGTCGATATTGGAAAAAATAATCCTGATGTAAAACTGTGGGATAGAGTAGTCATTTTTGGACCAGAAGAAAGTGGAGCCCTTAACACGGCGGACGTTCTTGCAAAAATTGGCAATACAATTTCCTATGAAGTTTTGACTTGTCTTAAAAGAGTCGAAAAAGATATCCGCTAGAGTTTTTCAAGAAAAGCCTTTGCTTCTGCAATCAGGTAGAAAGATCCTGTAATTAAAAGGATGGAGCCGTTTTCTGCAGACTGTTCAAGGGCTTTTTTTATCATTTTTTCGTAGTCTGGATCAGCTGTAAAGTTAAGTTCAGCATCATTAATAGCTTTGATTTCCTTGTTTAAATCAGATTGTTTTTTATCACCTGGTCTGGTAACAAAAATATGATCAAATCGGTATTTAAAAATCTTAGCTATATCTTCTACGTCTTTATCTGCTGCACAGGCAAAAAGCAGATTTACTTTCTTTTCACCATAGAGTTTGTTAAAGGTGTCGATTGTAAGTTTTATACTGTTTAGAGTATGAGCACCGTCTAAAATCAGGGCAGGGATGTTATTGTAAGACGGAATTTTCTCAATTATTTCAAAACGGCCTGGTAATTTTGCTTTTGCAAGTCCTCTTTCAATAATTGCTTCGTCCAGATTTGGATAAAGTTTTTTTGCTGTTATTGCGGCCATTGCTGCATTTTGAGCCTGCATTTTTCCTAAAAGTATCATTTCTGTTTCGATAGGACGGTTAAAAATTCCACTTTCAAAATGCACAGTCATCTTTTTTGTTTTTTCATTGAATTTGTAAAATGATGATGAAATCAGTTCTTCTACAAAATAATATGGTGCATGTCTTGTAATAGCTTTTTCTCTAAGAACAATTTTTACAGATTCTTTTAACTGAGGAGCAATAATTACTGGTGTACAGTTTTTTATGATTCCTGCTTTTTCTGCAGCAATTTTTTCGATGGTGTTTCCAAGAAATTCTGTATGTTCAAGTTCAATCGGGGTGATACAACAGATTTTTGGACGTAAAACATTTGTTGCATCAAGTCTTCCTCCCATTCCAACTTCATAAACAGACCAGTCCCATTTTGCATTTTTGAAACATAAGAAAGCATATAAAGTAACCAGTTCAAACCAG
>CAMPAL010000051.1 GCA_946631855.1 uncultured Treponema sp.
GCATATAGTAAAGATAACAGTTATTCATCAATTTACTGGGCTGGTGACTGGGATTCCTTTGCGGGTCCTTGTGTAGGCTTCCATGTTGATGAACTTGGTTATACTTATTCTCTTGACTCAGGCGGTGATACTAATGGTTCTGGTTCTGTAGATAAATGGGTTCTTTATTCAAGCCGTTGGGGTCTGGGGGCACTTGGTACAGGAGGAACTTTAGGTGGTACAAACTCCCTTCGCCTTGAAGAAATTGCCCTTAAGACTGGAGACGGAACTTTTGCTTACTCACTTATGAAGTACCGCTTCCTTTCTCCAGAATTTGCTTCTACAACAGTAAGTGGAACAAGTACAACAAATCTCTATCTTGTTTACTACGATGCACTTACAAACCAAATTCGCTTCAGAGCAGGTACCTTTAATACAACAGCAGAGCAGACTTCGGGAGGTTTCCAGGATGAATATACATCTGGAACTCCTTCATATTACAGCACAAGTAACTGTCAGGTAATTGCAAATGGAGAATCAGATCCGTTTAAGACTGGTGCTAATGACACAGATACTGTAACAATTCCTCAGATAACAGGACGAGGAGCTGGTCAGTATGTTGATGTTGCAGTTGTAAAAAATGCTGGAAAAGATGTTGTGTGTGTAGTATGGTATGATGCTATTTCTAATAGCTGTAAGTATAGTTATATTACAGATCCTATTGCTAACTGGGACACATTGAAAGGTAATGCTACCGCTTTGAATTGGTCTACACCTCAGACTATTTTTACGGAAGGTGGAGAATACTGTCATATCGTTTCAGATAAGAATAATCACCTTCATATTGCAGCTTATGCTGGTAATAGTGATGTAATGTATGCATATCTTGATACATATTCAAGTACTGCTTCAACTGCAACTGTAGATAATTCTAACTCTGTTGGTGAACATTTGACCCTTGATGTTGGTGTAAACTCTAAAGGTCATAGTATTCCTTATATTGGTTACTATACAGGAGCTATCAAAAAGCCAAAGTATGCTTATCTTGTAGACCCTACCGTGGAAGATCCAACTGCAAACTTTACTCAAGTTGCAGATGGTGCTGACACAGATGAACTTTATACAGGAGCCTGGGAAGTTGTTACAGTTCCTACACCAAGTATCATGACTACAAACCGCGAAGATAAGGTTAATGTAGGATTATGGAAGAGTAGTGGAGTTATTACAAATTCAACAAGAGGTACTTGTTCAAAAGCTAATACTATTAATGATTATGCTTCAACCAACTGGAGTAAAACCTGGGGTAACGGAACAGCAAATGGTGTCTTAGGATATCAGGTTACAACTGGAACTGGTACAGGTCTTGAAACCGCCCAGATGCGATAAATAACCTCTCTTTAATTTAGTAAGACTGCCCCTGGATTTTTCAGAGGCAGTCTTTTTTTTGGGTGATTAAACAAAATTCAGGGGAAATTCTTCAAAATTCGTATGAATTCGTGCAAAACAGATGTAAATTCGGTTGAATTTGTTTTAAAAGAGATTATATTTAATTGAGTCAAATATAATTAATGTATTTTTTATGTTTATGCCGATAATCTATAAGCGATATTGGCATCATGTCTTAAATATCTATTTTTTAAAGTAAATCAAATAAAAGTTTAATTATTTCTTTTGAGGTGATTTTATGAATAAATTTTTTAAGGGCTTACCAGTTATATTATTGTCTTTTTTGGTTTTATCCTGCGAAATAGGACTGGGTTCAGCAGTAGATACACAAGCTCCTACAGTTGAAATTACATATCCTCAAACTAATACAGTTGTGCGAGATTCTTTTATAATCAAAGGAAACTGGAACGATGATGGAGCTATTTCAAGTCTTCTTGTAACTCTTCACCGCCCGGATGAATATATTGCTCCAGCAACTTATACTGCAACTGTCGAAAAATCCCGTGATACAGGAACCTGGTTTGCAGTTATCCATCCTCAGGAAGAAGGTTTGATTGATGGAACTTACGAAGCTACCGTAACAATCTCCGACGAAGGTGGTCATACTATAACTTCTAACAGAACTTTCATCATTGATAATACAAAACCTCTGATTGTTCTGGATCGTCCAAGTTCAAAATCAACATCAAATAAGGCTGATGCATACGGTCGTACTTTGACTATTGAAGGTACTGGCCTTGATGATAATGTTATCGATCATATTGATTTTGAAATTTATGATAGCCTGGACAGCACTGTACCTTTAAAAACAATCACCAAAACCAGTATTCCTAAATCTTTTAACCTGGAAATTGCTGATTTTGAAGAGGGTGTTTCAAACGATTATTCTGATATTTACGGTTCTTCTTCTGTAGATGAAAATTCAGAAACACAGATTCGTTATTTAAAGATTAAAGCATATGATAATGCTCAGAAAGTTCCGCTCGAAGGTGAACAGACTGCCGAAGATTTACTTGGAAACTGCTCAGAAACTTACTATCTGACATCTGAACTTTATAAAGTCATTCCATCTGGTTCTACACTTCTTGATCTTTACAACATGATTAATGGAACTTATACATACATTGATGAAAATCGTTCAGCAGAAAATACAGAATCAGTTCTTACTCAGCTTGCAGAAAAAACTATTGAAAGTGGAAAATTCAGCTTAAATCCTCTTAATAATCCTTATTTCTTTGTAAGTGGACGTGAAGCTTTACCTGCAAATGCAGATTTAACTGAAGCAAACTACAACATTACAAACGGAACCAGAGTTGTAATTGAAGTATCTCCTGGTCTTGACCAGATTCCTCTTGAGTATGATGAAACTGATTCAACATCATTAAGACCTTACATTATTCCTTGTAATTCAAATGGAACTGCAATTTTAGCAGATACAACAGAAAATGCTTCTCAGAGAATTTATCTTGCTCAGGCTCAGGATGCCGAGCCAAGTGGCAGCACTTATAAATTTACAGTAGACCTTAAAACTGGAGAGATTGAAGGTCTTGCTACAAACAGAACTTATCTTGTTGGGGTAGAAGGTGCCGACCAGAATGGTAATGTAATTATTGGAAAAGATGGTAAATACGGTTTTAAACTTGTTAGTTCTGGAGTTCAGCCAACTATTTTAAGTCTTTCGGCAGAAGAAAGTGATTCTGCAGATTCTTCTGTAGGTAAATATATAAATGGTACTACAAAGAATAAGTTTAAAAACAAACTTCAGATAGATTGTCAGAATGCACCTTGTACAATTTACAGAGTTGAAGGTTCTTATGAAAGCGTAGGAAGTATTCCAGAAAATCTTAAAGTTGCAATTAATCCTGGAACAAATTCAAGCAGCTTTACATATTATGATGTAATTACTCTTGAAGGAACAAATCTTACAAATAAAACTTACACTTATTATCTTGTAGATGCAGAAGGTACAAGCGGTGTTCCACGTCAGATTACCTGTTATGTTGACCAGAATGCTCCTGAAATTCCTGTAATTACTCTTCCTGCTGTTTCAACAAATGGAATTGCAGTTTCTGTAAGTGGTAGTTCAGCCCTTTTCAGAGGAAGTGTAAACGACGCAAGTGCATCAGCTTCTCAGACTTCTTCTGGCATTACAAAACTTTATTACAATATTACAAACAGCAGTGCAACTCCTTCTGAATGGTATTCTCAGTATTCTTCGGACGGCAGCTGGTCTTTGAATGCATCTCTTAGAAATGGAACTGGTACAAATACTCTTGCAAATGACAGCGACATCACTCTTTACGAAGGTCATTACTTCCTGCATATAAAGGCAGAAGATGCGGCTTCAAATATGTCAGCTCCAGTGTACAGAGAATTTTATGTAGATCAGTCTGCACCAGTCATTCAGTTTACAGACTCAGTTGGTTCTGTAAATCCTGCTGATAATTCTTTTAGAAACAGTAATTTTACATTGAAGGTTTCTGTTTCTGATGATCATGGAATACCAGCAGGTGGTGTAACTCTTACTTACAGAGAACCAGGCCAGACAAGCGACACAGAAAAAACTTTGACTCAGGATACAAACAATTCATCTCTTTATTACATTGATTTTGTAACAGGCTCTTCTAATTTAAGTGAAGAAAACTATTTACCAGATGGTACTTACTCTTTTGTTATCACCGCAAAAGATGAATCTGAAAAGAAGACAAATCAGTATAAAACTTTAACAGTAGATACACAGAATCCATCATTTACTAGTCTTACATTCGATGGTGCAAGTATTGACCCAGATGTAGACAATTCTTCTGCATGGTATGAATCTCAAACTTTGACTTTATCAATTGTAGCTTCAGACAATACAAATGGTTCAGGTCTTACAAGTACTGAATATGCAGTTTTACCTTCTACAGCACCGGCAGAAAGTCGTCCTGCTGATTCTGCATATATTGCCCTTACATATGATGATGACACTTCTTCTTATACAGGAAGTGTAAGTTTCTCAAGAGGGGAAGGTCAGAGACTCTTTATCAGATTAAAGGATAAAGCCGGAAATACTGTTTATTACAACACAAATAATTCTCCAATTGTAGTTAATATCGATCCAACAGCTCCAGATTTAAGTACTCTTTACTATCAGGTAGGAGAAGGAACTATTACTTCGGCAGGTGGAACTGCTTATGTAAATGGTACTGCTTCAGTAAAAATCTGGGGTGCATACAGTGATACAGAAAGTGGTGTTAATACTCTTACTGTAAAACTTGGTTCAACAACAATTACGGCTGCTCCACAGTATTCTGATACAGCACTGGAAGAATCTGCAATAAATGAAACTTCGGTTTCAGGTCTTACTTATGCTGCTTACGATGCAACAAAAGCAAAAGATTACAAATTCTGGAAGCTGGAATTTACTCCAGCAAGTGCAGGAAAAATTGAAGTTGAAGGAAGTAATCTTAGTTCTAAAACAGCCAGCGACAGTCCATTCAGAATAACTTTAGATCAGGCTTTACCAAATATTAAGAATGACCGTGTTATGGTGGATGCTGAAAATGATATAGAAGCTTATTCTGTAACTCTTACAGGTGAAACTGAAAAACGCTGGTATATCAACAGTACAAAAAATACTTCTCTTACAATTTCAGGTGTTTCAACTGATAATGTTGGTGTAGATACAGTAAGTCTTGTTCTTACAAAGAATGACGGAACTGAAATAAAAGCAAAAGATGCCCAGAATAATGATATCGACTGGCCATATTCTGGAGATGTTTCTGAATGGTCATTTGAAAATATCAATTTATCATCTGTTACTCCAACAACAAACACTGATACTTATGATGTACTTGCAACAATTAAAGTTACAGATCTTGCTGGAAATACAAGAACTTCTACATACAAGATTTATTTTGATAATGATGAGCCATTAAATGATGAAGGTTCAAACAAAGTAGATGCTTTAGGCAAAGATTTGTACTTCAGAATTGGAAATGCAAATAATGATGATATTACAGAATCAACTGCATCATCTTATTTCTATAAAAACAATGATGATACATATACAGCACTTGCCTGGGATTCTGCTAAAGATGTTGATGTTGGTAATAAATACAGCGAAGGGTCATACGGAAATGCAAGTACAATTCATATAAAAGGTAACTTCATAGACAATAAATACACTAAAAAAGGTAGTGGAGTTGCTATGATTTACTACAAAGTGTTTGATCATGATCCAACTGATACTGAAATAAATGCTGTAAAAGCTCTTACTGATGTTTCAGGTTCATTTGCTCCACTGTCAGCCCCATATACAAGACGAGTTTTCTATAATGTTCTTTCAACTGGAACTGATACATTTGGTGGTACACAGCTTTATGAAGTAGTTAATAATGAGAAAGTTCCTGTTGTAAAACTTGGAACTATGATAGAAAATCTTCAGACAGTTACTAAATCTGTTCACAAATATTACAGAGATATAACAACAACTTTCGAAGCAGATATAAGTGGTTTTAATTCTACAACAAATTATCTTGTAATTGTTGCAAAAGATAATGTTGGAAATGTGGGAGTTAAAACTACAAGTGTAGATAATGTTGACTATCAAAAATGTACAATAAATGTTGATACAGTTGTTCCAAATATTACATCAACAACTACAACACGCCAGACAAACGGCCAGCAAGATGTTGATGTTTCAGTTTCTGTAAGCGATGCTGCTTCTGGTGTAAAATCTGTAACTTACTATATTGATGAAACTGTTGAATATGGTACTAATAGTTCACATCATTTTACTTACAGTTACACACTTAAAGATACAGATGTTACAAATAATAACTGGAGTCATACAATTCCAGCCTCTGTATTTAATGTAGACGGCATTGATGAAGCAAATATTACTGTTTATGCAACAGCAAAAGACAAGGCTGGTGAAGGTAACAATAAAACAATTAGTGTATGTTCGGTAATTATAGATAAAGCTGGTCCTGTAATCACTATCAAAGAAATTGATGATACAAAAGAAGATTCTACAGGAACAAAATTGCCTGGAAAAGTTGTAAATAAGACAATTTCTATTTCAGGTAAAGCAAGCGATACAAACGGAATAAGAACAGATGCTTCTGGTGCTACAACAATGAAGCTTTATTATGCTGCAACAGCAGATGCTACAGATTGGACAGAACTTGGAGCAATTGCTCATAATTCAGACTGGACTTTCTCTGCTGTAGACACAACTGCTATTGAATCAACTTCTACACAGAAAACAGTTTATTTAAGAGTAGAAGGATACGATGCTGCCGGAAACGTTGGATATTCATCTCCTCTTAGAATTGTAGTTGACCAGGATTCAGATCGCCCTGTAATTCAGTTTACAGACCGTCTTTCACTTGGAACCACAATGGATGCAAGTCATCCTGTTCTTATTGGTAATTCAACCTTGAGTGGTGTTGTTACAGATGATGATGATGTTACAAAATTTGAATATCAGCTTACAAAAAAGAGCGGTGAAACTGAAACTGTAGAAAACTGGACAGAGGCAGAACTTACAGGTTCTTCATTCTCAATTGAAATTGATGATTTTACAAAGAAAATTGATTTCCGTGTTACAGATTCAGGCTCTCCTTCAAATCCATTTACAACCAGCTCAACTGAAGCATATAGTCTTGTAAGTCCAAAAATTACAGATAAACAGACTACTCCAAACACATATGGTTATGCTAATTCAAGCAAAAAAGCTACAACTTTGTTTGTTAAGGTAGATACAACAGCACCATATTATGGAAACTTCAAATATACAACTGATTCAACTATTACTGAAACTACAAACTGGCTTGCAAAGGCTGATCTTTCTAAGAAACCTTTAGGCGGACCTGCTAATCCAAAGATTACATTTAAGATTCCTGTATGGGATGCAAACTGGGATGATTCACTTTCTACAGTAACAATGACAATTCCAGGAATTACAACTCCTGTAGCATTTACTAAAACTACAGAAACAGAAGCAATTCCTGGTGATACAGAACATGTAGCAACTTATTATCAGTCTGCAGCAATTACTTTGTATGATGAAACAACTCCTGCATCATCACTTACTTCTGAAACAAAGACTTGTTCAATTAATATTTTTGATGGTGCAAGAACAGAACCTGCAAGCCTTTCTTTCGTAGTTGATAATACAGCTCCATCGTCAATTACTAATGTTTTACCTAAGGCAACAGAAATTCAGAGTGGTGTTGTAAACTTCCGTGGTTCTGTAAGCGATAATGAAGGTGGTTCTGGAATTAAATATGTCAAAGATTCAAATGATAATGTTACAGCTTATGGTGTTGAATACTATATTCCAAAATCTTCTGAAACAGATGAAAAAGCATCTTCAATAAGCTGGCAGCAGCCAACTACAAAAGGAACTACAAACTGGGAAATTGAATTTACAAACCTTGGTGCCGTTATTGGCAGCTATAGTAATGGTAATTTCACCATAAAATCAGATTACTCTGCTTACGAAAGTGAAGATGATATTTATGATATTCCTGTATGGTTCCGTCTTACAGATAATGCAGATAATGTTGGTTATGTAAAAGATAATAAAATCAGATACAATCCAAACGAAGATAAACCTACAGTTCAGATAACATATCCAACTCATGAAAGTGGAAAAGAATACGTAACAATGGGTGGTACTATCACAATTACTGGTAGTGCAAATGATGATGATGGAATTTCTGCTGTATATCTCCAGTTCGATATGGACGGTGATGGAATTTATGAAAATGGAACTGGTGTAACAGATTCTCCTTTTGCAGCAGGCGATATAGTTTCAATTCCAAATACAAGTGAAAGTGGTATTCTTGCAGATGGAACTAAGACCTGGTATAAGACAATTAATATTTCCAGTTTGACAGGTGTAAACTACACCGAAAATGCTGGAAAAACACTAAATATCAGAGCTATAGCAATTGAATCTGACCCTGATCATAAGACAAATGCTTCTGCTTATTTAAAGAGTTCCTGGTCATCTGTTTTACATATCTCTGTAAATAATACAATTCCTCAGTTCTCTGGAACTAAACTAAAAAGATACTCAGCCGCATTAACAGCCGCTACTATCGCTACAGCTTATGCTGATGTAGAAATTGATTATACTGAAGAAGAAACAGTCTATATCAATGGAAATGAAAGCAACTGGTATGTATGTGGTACTGTACAGGCTAAACAAGATTTGGACAGTGTAACTATTTCACAATCTTCACTTTCACCTTCTCCTGCAATAATTACTAAAGCAATAGATACAAAGAACTTTATTTATGCAATTCCAGTTTCGGCTTCAACTGGAGTTTCAGACTGGTCTGTAACAGTTTATGCTCTCGATAAAACACAGGGAAATCCTCAGCATAATACAAAATCTATAGCTCTTCAGATAGATAGTGCTGCTCCAGAATTTGCTGATAAAGTTGGAGAAGACTCTGATTCAGAAATAAAACTTTACAAAAATGAATATGGTTCTTCTGCAAATGAATTATCTTCAACAAATTATGTTCAGAACTCAAATTCATGGTTTACTTTGACTGGAAAAGTAATAGAATCTGTCAGTGGATATAGCAGACTTGCTTTCTACTTCAAACGCCCAGGTCACACTGGTGATACTTCTGCTCGTGTTTATAATCCAATGGAAGAACGCGGTACTAATAATAGAGCAAACAGAACAGATATAATTGCAAGTCCAGCAGAAGGAACTGCAAAAACAAGTGGAAACTTGTATATCAATGACGATGGACTTCCAGGCTTGTATATAAGTGGAGCAACACGTTCTGCAGAAAACTCTATAACACTCGATTCGGCTATTATTAAAAATAACAAGAATATCAGAACTGGTGGACTTATAAAGATTGGTGGTACTTATCATTTAATTACAGATGTTTCTAACCGTGATACTGCAGGTACAATCAGCTTTACACCAAATTGTTCAACAAGCTTTGATAAAGCAGAGTTTATTTATGCTATGGTTGTAGATCATTCTGGAGAAAGTCTGGGTTCTGATAATAAAGTAAAGAATGATGATGAATATGCTGATGGAATGGTAGAGTCATATACAAAATCTGGTGCAAATTACACTTGGGATGCAACAATTGACTCTAAAAATATTCCAGATGGTCCAATTGAAATTCACTGTGTTGTATTTGATAAGGCAGGAAATTCTCGTCATGGCAAAATAACAACTAAGGTAAGTAATAATCCTCCAAGAATTACAAAAGTTCAGCTTGGAACAGACTTAAATGCTGATGGAAAATATGCCTTAGATAAAGAATTTGAAAGCTACTATTGGTATGATAATTCGGATGGAAGTCATGATACATCGAAGGGAACTGCTGTCTGGAATCTTGATGCAAAAGTAAATCAGACTACTTTCTGGAAAGCCAAAAAAGATGTTGTTGTAATTCCTGAGTTTGTTGGTGGAACAGGCAGCATTTCTTACAATTATTCTAAGAGTACAGACACTTCTGCTGCTGGAAAACTTGAAAGTGCAGCAGTCGTATCAGCTAGTGATGCATCTACAGCTCTTACAGCCCTTTCTACTTCTTCTTCGAAAATTGTATCTACCGCAAGTGATACAACAGCTGCAACTTTATCAGCAGATACAAGTGGAAATTCTATAGGTGCACTTATTCTTGAAAATGGTACAAATGATGGTCCTGGAACAATAAGTACAAGTACTGGTGAAGACAGTCAAAATGTCTATCGCTTCAGTTTCTGGGATGAAACAGAAGGTTGTACAAAAGGTGTAGATTCTCAATGGTCTGTTTTGAATGTTACATTTGCCCAGGATTTAGCTGATGGTATACCTCCTGTAGGAAGAGTTACACCATTCCATTGGACAAGTTCTACAGATAATTCTGTTATGTGGAATGGAACAAGTGCACTTGGTCATATTGAACTTGAAGGAGATTTGCCATCTGCAATCTTTAAAGTAGAAAATACTACTTCAAGCGGCCTTTATGACAACGACCCTAAGGTTTCTGGAAAGATAAAAGTTGAAGGAACTGCCTTTGATGAAACACGCATTGCTTCCATCGCTGTTACAATGGGAAATAAAACTGCAACTGCAACTTATAATAATGGCTGGACTAATGCTACAAATGACAGTGGCTTCTCTCTGACGGTTACAGATTCAACCGGCCCAACTCAAGATGGACATTCTGTAACCTGGACTTTGATTGTTGATACAAGCACGGTTGTAACAGACAATATTACTGCAACAGATAAGGCTTTGACTGTTACAGTAAAAGATGCTTCGAATAATCCGGATGCAAGTGCAACAACTCAAACTACAAGTGAAAGTCCTACCCGTTATTACAAGATGGATATTGTGCCTTATATTACGAAAGTAGAACGAGTTACGACAAAAGGTAATACAAACAGAGCACGTTCAGGTGCGGTATCTTTGCTCCGTGGTGAAACAACAAAAATTACAGGTTTCAACTTGAATGGTGGAACTACAACAGGTGATAGTCCAAGTACGTCTGTAAAGATTGCTTCAAACAAGAATGGAAGCGAAGATGGCGTTGCAATGGAAGATGTAACAATAAGTGAAAGTGGTTCAGAACTTACCTTTACAGTACCTGCAGCTGCGAAGAGTGGCTATTTGCATGTTCTTGTAAATGGTGTAGCTGCTCTTAACAACATGAATGGTTATAAAGATTACAACACAGAAACAAACGCCAAGGCCTTTGATCATAACACTCTTACAGATGACCGCTATGTACATGTCTGGCGTGTAAGTCAGCAGGATACGTTCAAGGGAAGTAAGAATGCGGTTTATCCGGCAATGGCAAGGAGTAGTGATGGTACATTGTATGCGTCATTTACGAATTATGGAGAGGCCAAGACATATTATTCGAACTCATTTATTGGAACTGGAACAGTAGTCGCAGGAACAGGTGCTACACAGGTATTTTATGGATATGATCCTCCAGAAGAAACTGCAATAGCATTGAGTCCATCAAATGAAGTTAATGTTTTGTATGCTGCAAATTATCATGGAGGTGGTGATACAGATTGGGACGGAACTGCACCTTCTGATGCAGGGGGACTATATGTTTATGATAGGGACTTGGATGCGGTTACAATTAGCGGTTCAAAGACAGCAAAAATATATAGAACAGAATTGTATACTTATGATGATGAGCTTAATCAGTTCAAAAATATTCGTATAATTCGTTCGGGTGATTATATCTACACAGCTTATTATGATAGACTCACGAATGCAATAAAAACTTGTGTTATAAATGACGGAACAACAGGTGATTATCAAAAACCTAATACAAATAATTATGGATTACCATGGATTACGCTTGATGGTGGAACAGATGGATTGGATAATGGAACAAGAGCATTAATAAGAAATGGAAATAATTATAGATATGGAGTTACCTATAATGGTTCAAATTTCTTCTTTGCACCTTATTCTAATCAAAATTATACTGGATCAGCTTGGGTTCCATTCCTAAATACAAATTACGGAAATGGTGTATCTGCAAGAACAAATGCCACCGGCGAATCTGTTGCAATTACAACAAATTCAAGTGGTTATCCAATTATATTCTATATGGATGCAAATACAGGTTGTCCTCGTATTGCAACTGCTTCAAGTGCAAGTCCTACAACAACAGATGATTGGAGAGTTCAAGGTGTATTTGCTTCAGATGATGAAAACTACAACACCGCCAGCGACTACATGTCTTGTATTGTAGACAGTCAGGGGTATCTGCACATTGCCTTCCAGAATACAAAAGGTCAGCTTGTATATGGAAAGTCTACAAACAATCCGTCAAACGGAACAACAGCATACACCTTTGGAGCTTCACAGGTTCTTGACGATTCTGGTATGCATATAGACATGACAATGAACGGTACTACACCATACATTTCATATCTGTCGCGTGTAAACTCTTACGACGGTATGAAGATTGCTTTCTTGGATCCAACCTTTGATGAGAATAATGATGGTAATGCAGAAGGTGGCTGGGAAACACTTACCGCCGCAATGGATGCAAAAGTTACAAATGTCCGCACCTGTATTGAGCCAAACGCAAAAGCTTACGACGGTAACTCATATACCGCCGCCATCGGCTATCACCCAGGTTCCGACTACCGTGCTGCATTTTATGTCGGCCAGTAGTCCTCGGTTATATGAGTGATACTGGTTACGAAAAAGCTTACATTAAAGGAAGCATAAAATAACAGAAAAATTAAAAGAGCTGTAGTTTTTGAACTACAGCTCTTTTTGTTTATGGGCAGTAAAATCTGTTAGATTAGTTTTATTCTGAAATCTTTTTTTGAAGTTCTTTAATTTCTTCAATTGATAAACCTGTTCCTTCTGCAATTTGTTCAAGGGTAAGAACTTTCATACGAAGAAGCTTTTCTGCAGTTTCTCTGGCTTTTTCAATAGAACCTTCTTCAAAGCCTTCTTCTCTACCTTCCTGTAACCAGTTTCTATATACCTGTTCTGCGTTAAACTCTGTAAGACTCATAGCCAGTATCTCCTCCTTTTGCTCCTTAAAAAAGCCGTTCAGAAGATTTTCCTTAATTGCCCAATCCACGGCCTCGTTTACAGCAGTCTTTATATTCATGCCATTTTTTCTGTTTTCTGCGACACGAGAAATGTACTGGGTGTAATTATATAAGGCTTTGCATTTTTTTTGAATACTCGAATTATATCCTGGATTAATGTTTATCATCTTTGCAGTCCATTCAAAGTTTCCACTTTTATCTTCTCTCTCAAAAGCATCTGAAAGCTTAAGGTATTCAACTTCTTCAGTCTTTTTGTGACCATTATAAAAAACAATAAATTCTGGATTAGGAATTTTTACTATTGTAGAACGAAATAAAGTTTTATCAGTTTTTGTAAGATGCATCTGATAAAGCTGTGAAAAATACATTAAACCTCGAAGAGGCATATTAGGATTATAAGTTGATTGCTGTTCAAAAAGTGTCATCTGTGAATCTATTAGAAATGATATATCATTTCGCATTGTCAGATAGATTACATTCTCTATAGTATTCAACTCTAAAGCATCTGGATCTGAATAATTTGTTCCTCTAAGAGCATTATAAAGTTCCAGTCGCCATTGCTTACTTTGAATTGTATCTCTTCCAAAAATTGCTTTAAAAAGTCTGTCTCTTATTTCATTTGAAATTTCGGGCATTCCAATCTCATTCATCGTCTAAACTCCTTTGTAAAAACATGATTTCTACATGTAATTTAGACAATGAATGATGATTTTAGGAAATGGCATTTGAGATTTTTGTTAATTTTGATGCTGAAAAATTTCTCTTTTACAATTCTTTTTTTAGTTCAGTCAGTTTTATAAAAGACAGTCCTGTTGCCTGAACTATTTGCTGGTCGCTTAAGATTTCCATTTGTAAAAGTTTAGTGGCTATATCACGGCGGGCAAGATTTAACCCTTTTTCAAGACCTTCTTCCAGGGCATCCTCCCTGTTTAGTCTTTTTAATTCATTTTCATCGACTTCTGTAAGACACATATTTTTACCTCTCTCCAAAAAAAAGTAATTAAATTATGTACAGATCTGAACTAATGATATAACTCTTTATTAGTTTTTTAAAGAAAAATATGGTCTGAAATTTAAGAATTTTCTCCCCTTGTTAGCATAAGGTTCAGGGAATATAATAGTTTTATATCTCAAAGGAGTTATTTTATGGATTTAATGAAATTACAAAATGGTAGCGATATTCGTGGTGTAGCAGTTGAAGGCGTTGAAGGCGAAGCTGTAAATCTTACTCCTCAAATTGCAAAACAGATTGGCTGTGCTTTTGTAAGCTGGCTTGAAAAAAAGAGTGGAACAGTTGCTTCTGCCTTAAAAATTGGTGTTGGCCGTGATTCACGTATTTCTGGTCCTGCTCTTGCCGATGGTCTTATTGACGGAATTATAAGTGCAGGGGCTACAGTTGTTGATTGTGGAATGGCAACAACTCCTGCAATGTTCATGTCTATCGTTTTTGCAGATACAGATTTTGATGGTTCTTGTATGATTACAGCCAGTCATCTTCCATTTAATCGTAATGGAATTAAGTTCTTTGATGCAGATGGTGGACTTGAGCATGATGATATTACAGAAATCCTTAATCTTGCAGGCCTTCTGAATCCTGCTAAGGCTTTTGCCCCAGTTGATAAGGTTGATTTAATCGATATTTATGCAACATATCTTCGCCAGAAAATTTGCGAAGGAATTGGAAGTGATTCTGAACCTTTAAAGGGACTTCATATTGTAGTTGATAGTGGAAATGGTGCTTCTGGATTCTTTGCAGAAAAAATCCTTAAACCTCTTGGAGCTGATATTTCTGGAAGCCAGTTCCTTGAACCAGATGGAAACTTCCCTAATCATATTCCTAATCCTGAAAATAAAGAGGCAATGGCCGCAATTCAGTCTGCTGTTCTTAAAAACAAGGCTGATTTAGGACTCATTTTTGATACAGATGTTGACCGTATGTCCGCAGTTCTTTCTGACGGCAGCGAGGTAAACCGTGACTCTATCATCGCTATGATTTCGGCCATTCTTGCTCCAGATTATCCTGGTTCTACTATCATTACAGACTCTGTTACTTCTGACCGTTTGACTTACTTTTTGGAAGATGTTCTTGGCCTTAAACATTTGTGCTATATGCGTGGCTATAAAAATGTTATCAACAAGCAAAAGGAATTGAACGCTCAGGGAATTGCTGCTCCTTTGGCTATGGAAACTTCTGGCCATGGGGCTTTGAAAGATAATTACTTCCTTGATGACGGTGCTTTTCTTGCTGTAAAACTGGTGATTGCACTGGCAAAAGCTGCAAAAGACGGCAAAAAACTTGATAGCCTTATTGAAAAACTTCCTCCACTGGTAGAAGAAGGGGAATACCGCTTTAAGATTTCTGGTGAAGATTTTAAGGAATACGGAAAAAAAGTTCTTGAAGAGTTTAAGAAACGTGCTCAGGACAAGGGCTATCTTTTACCAAAAACTTATGAAGGTGTTCGTATTTCCTTTAAAGAAGGAGATGTTCAGGGCTGGATGCTTTTGAGATTATCTCTCCACGACCCAGTTATGCCTTTGAATATTGAAGGTGCCCGCAAAGGTGAT
>CAMPAL010000052.1 GCA_946631855.1 uncultured Treponema sp.
TCCAAGATTTATACCAAGCATTGATGCTGCGGCAGAAGCCGCCCAGAAGCAGAAAGTCCTGAAGAAGCATCATCATTGATAAGCATATTTGCAGAAATTGTATATTCATTTGGCATAAATGAATCTTCTGGTGGAAGTTTTAAAGAAATAATACAAACAATAACAACTGCAATTGCAGCAAAAAGTGTTATTCCTATAATCATCCATTTTCTTTTCAGAAGAACAGCCAGTAAATCAATTAATGAAATTTCATCCTCTTCTTCTTTTAAAGCTGTATTATCTTCTGTCTGATTTTTAATTTCCTGATCCTGAAGCATGTTTTTTTCCTTATAAATATAAATTAATAGAATATTTTAACATAATAAACGGTACAAATTCAATAAATACGCTTTTCCACCAGATATGTATGATATAAACTCATGTTATAAACTTGAAATATACAAAATAATTTTCTATTATATAACAATATGATAAAATTTATATTTATTGGTTCTGCCTTTCTACTTTCATTAGCACTCATGCCAATCATCATTTTATTTTGTAAAAAGTTTAGCCTTTACGACTATACAAATGCTCGTAAAATTCACTCTGGAAACATTCCCCGCTTAGGAGGAATTGGAATTACAGTTTCCTTCTTTGCAGCTTCAATTATTTTCCTGATGCAGACAAAGGAAATTGATTTAACAAATTACATTCCAATTCTTATTTCCGCTTTCATTATATTCGCCTTTGCAATTCTGGATGACCTTTTAAATCTTCCTGCAATTGTTAAACTTATTGTTCAGCTGGTAGCAGTTTCTATTGTAACGGTGAAAGGCTACAGATTTACTCAGATTTTTGCATGGCATTTACCATTAGCCTTTAGTTACATTCTTACATTCTGCTGGATTCTTGGAGTTATAAACGCCTTTAATCTTATTGATGGACTTGATGGCTTATGCAGTTCACTTTCAATTACAACAATTACTACACTTGGAATTCTTTATACTTTTACACACAATTTTGAATCGACAATATGTTTCATTCTTGCAGCCTCAATTCTTGGATTCCTTGTTTTTAACTGGCCGCCTGCAAAACTCTTTATGGGTGATAACGGAAGTCAATTCCTTGGTTTTATGATTGCAACAATTCCTTTGTACACCTCTGATGAAGTTCTTGAATATAATAAATTCCTCATCATGATTATTCTTACAGCTTTCCCTGTTTTTGATACAATAGCTGCAATCTGGAGACGTATCCGCGACAAAAAATCTATTTTGTCTCCTGATCGTTCACACCTCCACCACAAATTGCTTAATCTTGGATACACAAAAACAAATGCTCTTTACACAATAGATTTTATGCAGATTCTCTTGTGTGCAGCAGTTTTAATTTCATACTTCCTTGAAAAAGAAAAGGGTTCTGCCCTGCTTCTGGAAACACTTGTATTTATCACCATGTTCTTTACAATCATTCATTTTACAAACCGTAAAGTTCTGATGCTTAAAAATGCAAAGAATCCAGAAGAAGCTGCAAAAATTCATGCTCCAGATGATCCTGTAACTGAAGAAAATGCAGAAAAAGAAGATATAAGAAACTAATTTTTATAAACCAAATATTTCCTGTTTATGAAGTAAACCAAGCCTGTGGATATTTTCCAGCAGGCTTTCTTTTTCTTTAAAATGGTCCTTCAAATCAATAGAAAAACGATTCATAGAAAAATGCTGGAAAACATAAACCTTATCCCAGCTTTCTGGACTCAGTTTTGCATAAGCAGTTTTAAGACAAGTTTTATACTTTTCAAAAATGCCTTTTTCTTTAAGTTCTGAATATCCGACAAGCCATAATTCAACAGGCCTTTCAGCTTTTGAGACAGCCTGATTTAAATCAATATGAAGTCGGGCTGTTCTTTCTGCCATCCAGATTTGAGTTTTTTCCAGAAGCCCCGCAATTTCTGGACCGCCTGATTTTTCTATAAACTTAAGCTGGGAAGTTTTTGCACTGTGCACTGGAGTTTTATTTAAGATAATAACGTTTTTTCTAAAATCTATTCCAAGTTCAGCATTTTTTTCAAAATAGCCCTGGGCAATTTTTCCTGCCTGACCAACAAGATACCTATTATTTTTTTTAAGCTGTTCATCTTTTCCAGGATTGTCCCCAATTACAATCAGCTTAATTTCATCAGACTGAGTTATTTCATCGAGAGACTTATTATAAACCAGCGGAGTTTCAAAACTATAAAGAGGATTTTTTGCCGCAAGAGCTGCTTCTTTTTGAAGGACCATAAGTTTTTCTGAATACACTGACCATTCATCTATGGCCTGTTTGAAATCCTTCTTAAAATCACAAAAAATTTGCCACTGTTCTTGAGTCATAATTTTTCCTAATACTGTTTAAGAATGCTTTCCACCGCTTCCTGAATTTTTCGGGAAGAAGAAGTGCCGCTAATTGTAGATTTTCTGATAAATCCAATATCATAATAACCAAGAATATTTCCTGCTGTATGAATGACAAATTCTCCCTTGTAAGGTCCATTTTCCAAAACAATCTGAGGGACCAGACCTATTCCAAGTCCAAGCTGGGCTATTGCAAGAATGGCCTCGTTTCCTTCTGTTTCTGCGGCAATCACTGGCTTTACATTTCGGGATTTTATCCATTTGTCAAAACGGGAACGGGCAAGTCCTGCTTTTGGTAAAACTAAAGGCACAGAAGAAAGAATATCCTGAGGAGAACCTTCCAGGGTGGTGTAAGGTCCATTTTTTGCTGCTGCATAAACCAGCGGAGATTTTACAACACTTACTGTTTCCATTGAAGAAAGGCCTGATTCTGGAATTGCTGCAATAGCCAGTAAAGCTCTGTTTTCTTTTACAGCAGAAATGGCACCTGCGGGATCCCCAGTTTCAACTGAAAGATGAATTCCAGGATATTTTTCTGTAAGTCTTTTTATGAAATCCGGGAGGATTGTATAACAGGCAGTAACAGATGCATAAACAGGCAGTACACCTTCTATCTGATTTCCAGAACCAGACAGTTTTTCCATAAGTTCGGCCTTTTTAGCAAGACTTTCCTGGGCAAATTTTTCGAAAATCTTTCCCTGCGGTGTAAGATAAATCTGACGGTTATTTCTGTCAAAAAGAGGAAGTCCAACTTCATCCTCCAGCCTTGCAATTACTCTTGTAAGAGCGGAAGGACTCATATTTAATTTTGAGGCAGATTTTCCAAAATGAAGTGTTTTAGCCAGAACAAGAAAGGCTTCTAATTCGTAAAAATTCATTTAATTCTTCAAGTATTTTTTTACAATTATTCCGATAATGGTTATAATAGTATAAAATAATAAAGCTTCTAAAGCAAATTAAGATATTTTTAAATGAGGGAATTATGAAAAAGATACTTTCAATCGTTTGTGCTGCGGCTTTTAGTTTATCACTCTATGCAGCAGATATTTTTACTTATGTACCATTAACTGGAAATGTAAAAAGTTATACCAAAACAGAGTATTCAATTGCTTCTAAATTTGGTAATTATTTTAGAACTCCTAGTGTTAAATACCTTCATACATTTAATGAAAACAATCAGGAAATTGAATCTGATGAATTAACACCAAGAGATGCAGTTCTTAACAAACTTGCTTCAACTTATGATGAAAATGGAAATCTTTCTACACAGACTTTCACAAATTCTGATGGAGAAATAATCTGGAAGAGTGTTCTTACTTACAAAGACGGATTAAAGGTTGATTTTTCTGAATATGATGCAAAAGAAAATCTTAAAGACCGCACAATCTACACTTATGAAAATGGTCTTCTGGTGGACGAAACTTCTTACGATTCAGAAGGTGCTCTTGTCTGGAAAACAGTTTACAAATACAACGCTAATGGAAAACTTGATGTTGTTAGTGAATACACAGAAAGAGGTGATTTGAGCAACAAACAGACTTATGCTTACAATGAAACAGGGGCTCTTGATTCAATCACTTATTACAACTCTTTCTCTAACAAACAGACTCAGGAAGTTTTCCGCTATGGTTCAAACGGAATTTTAAACGAAATCACAACTTATGATGATACAAAACAGATTATCAAAAGAGTTTTGATTAAATACGACTCAACAGGAAATGTAAACAGAGTTTCTGAATATGAAGTTTCTCTCAAATTCGGAACAACTGTAAACGAACTTATTGCAATGTCTGAATACGTTTACGAATATTAAATTAAAGACGCAAATATTCTGAAAATCCTTCCTATCATCCTTTGGTAGGAAGGTATTTTTTTATAAGCCTGCAAATCCATCTTTTTACAATCTTTCAAAGTTTCTTCAAAATCATTTTTTATATCTGAAATAACCGGCGAAGCATACATATAAACTCCGCATTCAAAGTGGTGGAACAAACTTCTATAGTCAAGATTTACTGAACCAATTGTTGCAACCTTATCATCAGAAATAAAAGTCTTTTCGTGAATAAAACCTTTTTCGTAGGTGTAAACATTAACCCCTTTTTCAAATAAAGATTTCAAAAAAGTTCTTCCAATGCAGAAGGTCAAAAAATGATCAGGCACAGAAGGAACTATAAGACTGACATTTACACCGCGACGGGCTGCAAAAATCAGGGCCTCCTGCATCTGATTATCAATAACAATATAAGGACTGGTGATATAAACATATTTTTTTGCATTCGAAATTATGTGCAGGTAAACATCTTCTGCTATATCTTCCTTATTAAAAGCATCATCACCATAAGGAATAAGAAGGCCTGGAAAATCGTGTTTTGGGAAAGGATAATTTATAAAATGATTAAAATCCTCCTCCCCTTTGTAGTCTATATTCCAGGTTTGAAGAAAAAGTGCCATCATATTCTGAATAGCAGGTCCTTCAATCCTAATTGCATTATCTTTCCAGTATTTAAAACGGTTTTCACCCCTGTTCATATACTGATTAGAAATGTTTACTCCACCAGTGTATGCTACTTCTCCATCAATAATAATTATTTTACGATGGTCACGATTATTCTGCTGAGTTGAAAAAAATGGAACCAGAGGAAAGAAGGAATGTGCTTTTATCCCCATATTTTGCAGATATTTAAGGTATTTTTTCTGAGAAGCTACAGGAGAACCAAGAGCATCAAACAAAACCCTAACTTCAAGACCTTCCAGAACCTTTTGTTCCAGCAACTCAAGGAGCAGGAGCCAGGTTTCATCAACCTCTATAATAAAAAACTCAATAAAAACAAATTTTTTTGCTGAGCGGATAGCCTGGAACATGTCAGGATAAAAATCTTCTCCAGATGAAAAATATTTTACATAGTTATTTTCGTGAGGATAATAAGAACCACTTTCTAAAAGAAATTTTCCAAGACCTTCTGCTTCCGGATATAATTCCAAAAGTTTTTCAGCAGCAGCTTTTGGTATCAAACATTCAGCAGTTCTTTTCTTAACCTGCTCAAGTCTCTTTCTAACTTTATTTCCACCACCGTTTGTGTGATACAGAATGTATGCGGCAACTCCGAACAAAGGAAAAACAACTGTCGGTAAAAGCCATGCCATTTTAAATTCATTCTTTCCACTGCAATTTGAAAGATAAACCATAAAGCCTGTAGAAAGAAAAAGAGAAGCTCCAAAATAAACTTCGAGATTAGATTGAAAGCGAAGAAGAAAGAAGATAAAGACAGCAATTTGAACTGCAATTATCAGAAAGGTTAAAAACATACGGCTAAAAACAGCCTTTCGAATAAAAGCTTTACCATAACGGTCTTTGATGATAACGTAATTTAAATCATTTGCTCTCTCGTTTTTTCTTTTTAGTTTATTTCTTTTTTTCATCTAAACATAATATATACTATTTGAATAATTGTTTAAATTGTAAGATTAATCTATATTAAAGGATGAAATTCTGCCGATAATAAATCAGGAGTAAAAAAAATGAAAACTATTGGTATCAAACTTGCAGACGGTTCTTTTTATCCAGTTCTTCAGGAAGGTAATGCATCTGAAAAGAAACTTGATTTGACAACTGCACATAACAACCAGACAAAAGTTATGGTTGATTTGTATCGGTCTGCAAACTGCACAATGGATGATGCCGAATATGTTGATTCACTCCAGATTGAAAACCTGATTGCTCATCCAAATGGAGAACCAGATATTTCTTTTTCTGTCTCTCTTGATGAAAACAATGAGCTGTCTGCCAAAATAGTTGATACAGAAACCGGAAAACAAAGTAACACCACAATTACTTTAGTTTCCAGAACACAGGAAGAAAGATTGATTACCGACGAATACGATATTTCAGATTCAAAAGAAGACAAATCTACAGGTAAAGTTGCCGCAGGAGCAGCAGTTGCAGGAGTTGGATTACTGGCCGCCGCAGCAGCACTTCGCGCAAAAGAAGAAAAAGATTCCGAAACTGAAGTAGAATTTAAACCAGCCGCAAATGATGAAATCAAGGGGGAAGAAGACACTCCAGCAGAAGATACACCAGCTGCGGCGGATGAAACTCCGGTGGTGGAAGACATTCCTGCCGATGTGGCTGAAGAAACTCCAGCTGCGATGGAAGATACTTTCGCTAGTGAAGACGTTCCTTCTGACGCAACAGAAGACACTCCTGCAATGGAAGATTTTTCTACAGACGGTCTGGATGACACTTTCGCTGCAGAAGAAACACCTGCGGCAGATGAAACTATCGTTGAAGAAGACATTCCTTCTGACGCAGCAGAAGAAACTCCTGCAATGGAAGATTTTTCTACAGACGGCCTGGACGATACATTCACTACAGAAGAAACACCTGCCGATGTGGCAGACGAAACTATCGTTGAAGAAGACATTCCTTCTGAGCCGGCAGACGACGCACTCGACCAAATGCCTGATTTAGATTTTGAACTCCCTGAAGAAAACAAAGAAGAGACTCCAGCCTTAAACGAAGAAGATTTTGTGATGGAAGACACTCCGACAGAAGATACAATCGTGGAAGAAGAAACTCCAGCTGCGGTGGAAGATACTTTCGCTGGTGAAGGCGTTCCTTCTGACGCAGCAGAAGACACACCAGCTGCGGCGGATGAAACTCCTGCTATGGAAGACTTCTCTACAGACGGACTGGACGACACTTTCGCCTCAGATGACATTTCTGCAACAGACGACATCAATTTTGATTTCCCTGGTGATGACTCCGCAGAATATCTTGCGAATGACAAAGTTTCATCAGATGAAACAATCAGCGATGATACAGACGACTTAGATTTACCTGATTTTTCAGATATTCCTACAGACACAGAGATTTCTTCTGACAAAAACGAAGATTTCTTTAATATGGATGATGATTTCTTAGACAAAACTCCTGCAAATGATGATGTTCCAGCCGGAAACGGAATTAGTTTTACAGGACTTTATGATAAAGATGATTTAAACGGAACTTCATCATCTTTCTCTGATGACGAAGAAGATGAAAAGAAGAAAACAAAAGTACCAGTTACTATTTGTATAATCTGTGCAATCATCTGTATTATTGCAACAGTTCTTATTTTGTTTATCATTCCTTCAAAATATAATCTCTTCAGCAAAAAAGACAGTCAGGAAAAAGCTCCGGTAGAAAAAATTATCGAAGCAGAACCAAGTCCAGCTCCTGTTGTTACAAGTGAGCCTGAACCAGAACCAGTTCCTCCTGCAAAAGAAGAAGAAATTGTAATTATTGAAAAAGCAGAAGAAGTTGTTCCTGAACAGCCAAAAGTAACAGAAAAGAAACCAGAAAATATTTCCTATAAAATTAAATGGGGTGATACACTCTGGGATATTGCAGATACTTATTACAAAAATCCATGGCGTTACAAATACATTGCAAGATGGAATGGTATCAAAGATCCTGATGTAATTATTTCTGGCACATATATCATTATTCCTGCAGAGTAATTTTAAGTTGATTAATGTAATTTCTTCCAGGCGTTTCACAATCACAATTCTTCTACTCCTGACACTTTCTTCTGTAGCTTGTAAAACAAAAACTCCAGGCCAGGAAAAGTTTGGTCTGGATGCAGATTATTTCATTGCTCTGAAAATGCTTAAAGAAGGAAATGAAAAATCTGCCATAAGCAAATTAAACCGCTGTGTAAAAAAAGGTTCTTACTACATTTCCAGAAGAAGTGCCGAAACCCTTTGTACTCTGGGAAATATCCAGGATAAAAACAAGGCAGCTCTAAACCTCTATCAACAATTTCCAGACAAAGACGCTCTGCTCATCACGGTAAAACAACTGCAATCTTCCAGTGAATTTACCAGAGTCATAGATCTTACCCAAAATCTGAATTTTAATGATGATAAAGACGAACTTATAAAAATACGACTGGAATGTCTGAAAGCCCAGCATGCATCAAGCTATGAAAAAGAAGTTTTTGACTGGTTCACCCGCTGTCCGATTTCTACTTTTCATTATCAGTTCTACCGCGATACTTATGAACATCCAGATTTTGATGCAATTTATACTCAGGAAATAACGGGCGGTGGTGAAAATCCTGCAAATATCAGTTTTACGCCCGAACAATTTGCCATAAATTACAGAATTGAACTTTATAAAAGAAACTATACCTACACCTACGCAAAGGCAAAACAGATAATCAATTATTTTTCAGACGGAAACCTTGCACCCAAAGGCCAGCTTGCTTCCGATATTGGAAAAACTTATCTGTTTGGAAGCATGGATTTTGTAAAAAATGCGATTTACTTTAACAATCTGGCAGAAGAATTTATAAACTCGGAAATGGCCTTCTACTTTTATTTTTATGCAGGACGACTTTTTGAAAAAGGTGGACTTTATTATACCCAGAGTAAAAAAGCTTTTGAAAACGCCATTGTAAATACAAACAAAGCAGATCAGAAAGACAATGCCCTCTGGTATCTTATTAATACAAGTCTGAATAATTCTTTGGAAAATTTATTAAATGATATAGGAAGCTATTGCCGTCAGTTTAATGATCCTGATTATTTTGATGATATTTTTGACCTGATGATTTCATCTCTGCTGGCTTCAGGAAACTGGAATGCTTTTGAAAAACTCTACAAAGAAGCAGATGGATTTGCCAGTGATGAAGTTGTTGCCCAGCTGGCTTACATTTATGCCCGCCTGGTCGAAGAAGGACTTGCACAGGGTGATGAAAACAGCAAAAATCAGGCTTTCCGCCGGGCCTTAAATGCAGACTCTTCTTACTATTATAAAATAATGGCCAGCTATAAACTTGGACTTTCAAAAGAAGAATTTATTCAGGTTTTAGAAAGACCTTACAAAGAAAAAGAAACATATCCATCATCTGAAAATACAGAAATTGACCATTCAAAAGATGCCCAGATTTTACTGGAAGGATATGCTTTTTTTGGATTCCCTGAAAAAATTTATCCCGAATATCTTGCGGTTTACAAAAAAGGCCTACCCGAAGAAACTTATTTTTACCTTGCGGAGTTTTTACAAAAAGTTGGTGAAGGAAGTTCCCAAAGTGATTATTACACCCAGGCTTTAAGAATTGCCAGCAGGGGACAGACCCGTTCTTTACGCCCGGTAACAATGGACGAACTGAAATTAGTTTTCCCAAAAGACTATTCAGATCTCATAGAAAAATATGCTGAACAATATAATCTGAATCCTAATATCATTTATGCACTTATCAGAAGCGAGAGTTTCTTTGACGCAGGGGTCGAAAGTACAGCAGGTGCAGTAGGATTAAGTCAGCTGATGGAATTTACTGCCGCAGATATTGCAAAAAAACTCAAACTAAAAGAATACTCTCTTACAGATGCAGAAGACAGCATAATGATTGGAAGTTTCTATCTTGCAGAACTTATCCGCCGCTGTGATAACAATGAACTTTTAGGATTCTTTTCATACAACGCAGGTATTACAAAAGTCAGAAGATGGTTAAAAAGCACTTTAATCAGTTTTGGCAAAAAAAGCAGCATGCCTTTAGATTTATTTCTGGAAACGGTGCCTTATTCCGAAACTCGTGGTTACGGCAGAAAACTTGTTTCAGCAACAGTTATGTATGAATTTCTTTACGGCAATGATGACTACGCAAATATTGTAAAAGATCTTATGAAAGACTAATATTACACTCATATCGAGGGAAATATGAATAATCCGCTTGCAGAAGTTCTACCTGATTTCTTACATTTTACAAGCCTTCAGGCAACTCAATTAGTAATTTTACTGGGAATCATAATGTTCGCCGGAACAATGGGGGGCTGGCTTTTTAAAAAACTGAAAATTCCACAAGTTGTTGGATATATCGTTATAGGCATTCTTATAGGTGCATCTGGATTTCATATTCTGGAACCAAAAGTAATTTCAGCTCTAGATCCAATAAGTACAATCGCCCTTTCTTTTATAGGATTTTTAATTGGTGGTGAACTAAAACTCAACACAATCAAAAAATACGGAAAACAATTTGTAAGCATTCTTCTGTTTGAAGCAATTACCCCTGCCATTGTAGTAGGAATAATCATCGCGCTGGTAGATTTTGCAATTACAAAAAATGCAATCCACGCGCTTTCTCTTGGACTTTTACTTGGAGCAATCTGTTCTGCAACAGCGCCTGCCGCCACAACAGATGTACTGGTCGAATACAGAACAAGCGGACCATTAACTACAACAGTATACGGAATTGTTGCGATGGATGATGCAGTTGCTCTTATCCTCTATTCTATTGCGTCATCAATAGCAGCACCTCTTTTAGGTGGACATACCCTTTCTTTTGGAAGCCAGCTTTTACATATTGTAAAAGATATTTTTGGTTCAATTGCCATAGGTTGTGCTTTCGGATTTATCATCAAACTTATTTCAAAATTTATTGAAAACAGTGACGGACGAATACTAAGTCTTTCTCTGGCAATTCTTTTTATATGTACAGGAATTACCCAGGCTTATGATTTTGACAATATTCTTGCCGCAATGAGTATTGGCTTTTTCCTGGTGAACTTTCTTCCTGCAAAATCAAAACAGATTTTTAAACTGGTTTCAGATTACACTCCACCAGTATATGTTTTGTTCTTTGTTCTGGTTGGTGCAAAACTTAACATATGGATAATTACACCTTTCCTTGGACTGCTGGCAATTCTTTACGTTTTAGGAAGAACCCTTGGAAAATCAATTGGAGCAACTTTTGGTGCCTGGCTTACAAAAGCACCTCGTTCGGTTCAAAAATATCTGCCATTTTGTCTGCTGAGTCAGGCTGGAGTTGCAATAGGACTTTCAATTTCAGCTGGAAATGATTTTGCAGACAGCGTAGGACAAGAAATCCTCTTAATTATTACCGCAACTACTTTTATAGTTCAGTTAATTGGACCAGTTTTTGTAAAAATTGGAGTTACAAAAGCCGGCGAAGTTGGCCTGAACGTAACGGTGGATGATATCAAAAAGAATTCCCGCGTTACAGATGTCCTGATTGGAAAGAATAAAATTTGTGATTATGATTCCCCGGCAATTGTAAATGATACAGAAAGTCTCTTTAACATCCTTAATAAATTCAGTCATAATCAAAATCTAAACTATGTTGTAAGGAATGCAAAAGATCAGACACTGGCAGGAGTAATTTCTCTGGAACACTTAAAGGAAACCATGCAGATTGGTGATTTTGCTGAAAGTATGCTTGCCATGGACATTATGGAACCTGCAAAAATCACCTGTAAACCATCCACCACTCTGCCGGAAGCCTACCAGATGTTTGAAGATTATGATGTTGATGCAATTCCAATTGTAGATACCGAAAATGAACCTCTAGGAATTCTTGAAAAAAACACTGTTGATCATTATTTACATCAGCGAATTATCAATCTGAATCGAAAAATTGAAGAAATGAATGATTAAACAAAAAAGACTAGTTGTCGATAGAAGATTTTTCCATTATCTTTAAGGCAGCGTTTTTTTTGGAGGACTTATTATGGCAGACAAAGCTTTAGAAGATAATGTAAAGGAAGCTTTAGAAATGTTCAGACCACAGTTACAGGCAGAAGGTGGTGACCTTGAATATGTATGTATTGATGATCAGAATAGAGTTCATCTGAACTTACAGGGAGCCTGCATCGGTTGTCCTATGGCTTTCATGACTTTAAAAATGGGAGTTGAACAATACTTAAAAGATGCATGTCCTGAAATAACAGAAGTAATTCAGGATAATGCTACAAATACTGAAGAAGGAATGGAATTTTAATGAATATTGAAAAAGACAAATGGGTTGCAATCCACTACACATTAAAAGATGATGATGGAAAAGAAATTGACTCTTCAGTTGGAGGAGCTCCTTTAGGATACGTTCACGGAAGAGGCTATCTTATTCCAGGTCTGGAAAATGAACTTGAAGGAAAAACTACAGGTGATAAGTTCAATGCTGTAATCGCACCAAAAGATGCTTATGGCGAATATGATAAAGAACTTGTAATGGAACTTGACCGTGACCGTTTTGGTTATGAAGGAGAAATTGAAACTGGAATGCAGTTTCAGGCAATGACTCCACAAGGACCTTCAATTGTAACAGTAAGCAAAGTTGACGGTAACAAAATTACTATTGATGGAAACCACTCTCTGGCTGGAAAAACTTTACACTTTGACGTAGAAGTTGTTGAAGTTAGAGACGCAACCGAAGAAGAATTAAATCCATCTTGTGGTGGATGCGGCGGAAACTGTGGCGGTGATTGCGGCGGTAACTGTGGCGGCGACTGTGGAAACGGTTGCGGCGGTTGTGGCCAAAACTAATTCATACGGAGAAATTTAAAGATGTGGGGAATTGCCTTTTGTTTTATTCCATTAATTATTGCAGTTTTAGTTTTTACATTTGCTTTTAAGCTTAAGTTTTCACACCAATTAATTGCAATTTTACTGGGCTTAGTGGCAGTTTTCCCAATCTCTTTTATACAGTATTTTCTGCCAGGACTTCCTTTCTTAAATAATTCTCCAGTTTTAAAAATACTTCTTGAATCATTAATATTATATGGTTTTGTAGAAGAACTGCTAAAAATGCTGCTTGCCCTTCCCCTTCCACATAAAAATTACACAACATTAAATTTCCTGCTTTTAGCATTCATAATGGGACTTGCATTGGGATGTTTTGAATCAGTTGTTTACTACTTTGAACATCTGCAAAAAGCAAATGCAAAAGGTGCCCAACTTTTGTACGGAATGATTGCAGCCCGAATTTTCTCTTCAGATATAATCCACATGTGCTGTATGGGCCTTAGTGGTTTGTACATTTATTCAAAAAGATTAAAAAAATCACACATTTCTTATTTTATTTACGCAGTCCTGATTCACGGTGTTTATGACTTTTTCGCAAGATTCCCAAATAACTTAAAATGGTTCAGCCTTGCAGTTGTATTATTAAGCATCGCAGAATGCCGCATCAAATACACAGGCTTGCAAAAAGATAGCGAGTGATAGTGCGGGGATTGGACTTGCCCTTCGGCCCGATTTCTGCAGATTCAGAGTTATACTGGAATTTGCAGAAACCGTTTTCTTTATGAATTAAAATTCTCCGTCATAACCCAGCTGTCTGAGTTTATTCTGTGTTGCTAAATTAAAATTTGTGCCCGCAAAACAATTGTTCTGCTCTGGTTCATCAGTTGGACTCCAGCTTGAGTTAGTATACGCATTTGCAGAAAAACATATTCTAGAAACTGAATCAGGAATTGTTATAGAAGATAAAGCTTTACAAGGATAGTCTCCATAACGTCCAGCAAAAGCACTATAACCAACAAAACGGATGGTTGAAGGCAGGCTTACAGATTTTAAGCCTGTTCCATACAAATTGTCGATATATTTTATTCCTTCAGGAATGACAATAGTTTTAAGACTTGCAAGATTTCTAAAATCCATGCCAAACTCATTAACACCTACAGGCAGTTTTTCTTTTGTTTCAGGATCATGCAAATAGTGATACTCCGTATCTCCAGGCCAAGCTGGTGTGAAAACATGTCCCTGTTTTAAGGAAGCTGGCAATTTTACATATTCCAAAGCAGTATAAAAACCTTCAGTAAGAACTTCTGGCTCACCAGGGAAAGCAGGAATAATTTCTACACAGTCAGGGAAAACAACTTTTTTAATAAAAGTATTCCAGTTAGCAGTCATTCTCTGTTTAAAAAGTTTTGAATAATAGCTTCCTGATTTATTGAAGTTATCAAAAGAAACAACTTCTTTTACAGGTAGTCCTTCAATAGTTTCAGGAATAATTACATTCTTTTTTTTGGCACGATAGGCAGTAATTCTTATTCCACTGCCATCATCTGTTGTTGTGTAAGTAAAATCCTTTGCCGGATTTGGCTTATCAGAGCAGGAAATCAAAAGTGCTAGAAAAGCCATAGTTACGAGAATTGAAAATTTTTTAATCATATAGATAAAACCTCACTAAAACATTATTTATGTAAAACTTAAAAAAGTTTTATCAAAAATAACATAACTTTCAAGATATAGCAATTGGCCAACAGGAAGTAATAGTGAGAGGGCTACAGTTCGAGTTTAAAACTGCACAAATAGTTTTGTTATAAACATCACATTTTAAAGTAATCATCGGGGCTGTAGCTGGCCTGGCTTGTGACGTAATCGTAAATGCTGCAAACTCAAGCCTTCTGGGGGTGGCGGCGTTGATGGTTACCCGCAACAAGATGCTATTAGGGTGGCGGTTGAGACGATGAAACTGTACCAGAAAGATTTTGATGAGATTACGCTGGTGCTGTTTGGGGAACGGGAGTTTGGGGTTGCGGGGGAGGATTATGGGGAGTTTGCGGCATTTACTACTGCATCTGCATTTTGATCAGCACAACTGCCATGGATAAGTTTTAGGTTAGACATAAAGGAAGTCCTTACAACTTCTCGTAATAAGCCCTAATCTTTTCGGCCATCAGCTTTCTTCGTTCTGCTAAAAACTTTTCATAATCCTTGAATGTCCAGTTCTTAATTTCAATAGGAATACAGTTATCAGCAAGATTTTTTTTGATAGCTTCTTCTGATTTGAGATTACCGATATGGTATTCCCCTGTTTTGCATTGGTCAAAAACTTTTGTAAAATATTTGCTTGGCTCGTCTTTGCCTACTGCGATGTTTGTTGGGGTATCAAGATAGGTAAAGTTTGCGACCTGATTGTATTTTGCTTTGTCGTTGATTCCGTTATCAATCAAATATTGTTTTGGAAAGATATGATGTACATCGCCCATTGTTGTTATAAGATTTGAAAACTTTGAACCTTCGTTGAATAAGGAATCACTGCTTTCTCTGCAGGAAGCAGCCCAGAACACACAAAGATATGGACTGTTTACAGAAGAAGTTTCAAGGTTTTGTACAAGTTCAACATTCCAGAAAGTATCAGATAAAGTTTTTTCTACTTCCTCAAGCCATGGCAAGAATCCTTTTTCTTTGATTCGGCGCAAATCTAAATCCATTGCAGATTCTGGAGATGAAATATAACGCCCTGTCAAAGTGCTCATTACATACCAGCGCTGAACATAATTCTTTACCTTTGTTTTATCGATTGA
>CAMPAL010000053.1 GCA_946631855.1 uncultured Treponema sp.
GATAATTTTTTGCTTCTTCCGGAAAATGATAGGCATAGCCGTAAAGAAAATCTTCCAGAGCAATTTTATTATCCTGGACACTATTCATTCCGTAAAATACAGCAGATTTTGTTGAAGTCATGTCATAACGGAGAAGGAAATCTAATTCAAGTTTATTATCATCGGACTGAAAATGTGAAGAAAGACCAGGTGCCTGATTTTTACCGCCCTTTAAACCAAATCCAAAAATATCGGCAGAATAATCGTTTTCAAGGGGGATAGATCTGTTGGAAAGTCTTACTGAACGGACAAAATTTTCTCCTGTATAACCAAGAGCAAGTGTATTTTTTTTGAACTCATCTGCAAAATCCGCTTCAAAATACCAGTGTTTATTTAGTAAAAGCCAGAAAGAAAGGTCTATTTCCTGCTTAAAAACAGGTGTATTTAATGATAAAGCAAAAGGAGTTCCGTTTCCAAAACTGCTTCCCGCAGAATCTGAAACTTCCATCTGCCAGTAGCCGGACAGTAAAAATTCTACATTGTTTTTATCATTAATTTTCCAGTTGAAAAGACTTTCCGGGGCTTGTGTATTTTCGTTTTCTGTAGAAGGACTGTAAAAAATATCAGGATTTGAAACAGCGGCTCCTTCCTGACTGATTGTGTTTTCTTTTGTTTCTGCATAAACAGATTTACTGAAAATGGCAGAAAAAAGAAAAAATACAGCAAGAGATTTTAAGGTTCTGGCTTTATTTATTTTAATTTCAGGATGTTTTTTCTGAAGATTTAAAATAGCTTTTTCAACCTTTTGTTTTTTCTCATCGTTGTTAGGAAATAATTCCTGCTGACCGGGGGTTTCTTCTTTTGTAACATTTTCAAACCCCAAACCAATCAGTCGGATTCCTCTACCGTTTTCATATTTTTTTTCAAATAAGTCTTTAATTATTTCAAAATATGAATCCAGAGTACTTATGTTTTTATCTAAAGTTGTTTGAATGGTTGAGGTAGAAAAATCTCCATATCTGATTTTTACAAAAGCTGTTTTAGAAAAGGCTTTTTCTTTTAAAAGCCGGAAATAAACCCCCTGGGCTAATTCCATAAGTTCTGTTTCAATTCCATAAATATCTGTTAAATCATAAGGAAAAGTCGTTTCTGCACTTATAGAATGATTCTTTGGTTTTGTATTGAAAGATGAATTTTCTTTCCCCCTTACAACATCATACAAAAAAGTGCCCATGTTTTTTCCAAAAAGAAATTCCAGAATATCATAAGGTTTTTCATGAATGTCTCTGGTGGAATAAAATCCTTTTGAATGAAGTAAGTCCTGTGATTTTTGTCCCAGCCCCCACACTTTATCTAAGGGAAGATTGAGCATGAATTTTTCTTCATCGCCCGAATGAATGTAGTAAAAACCATCGGGTTTAGAAAAGCCTGAAGCAATTTTTGCAAGATATTTTGTGCTCGCCAGTCCCACTGAAACTGTCAGTCCAGTCTCTTTTTTTACACAGGCTTTTATTTTCCTGGCAGTTTCTTCGGGCGGACCAAACAATCTTTCAGTTCCAGTTATATCAATGAAGGCTTCGTCAATTGACATCTGGTCAACATCCGGGGAAAAATTTCTGAAAATATTCATAATCTGATATGACAGTTCTGAATAGCGTTCCATCCTGGGATATACAAAAATTCCCTGGGGACAGAGTCTGTAGGCCTGATAAGTTGGCATTGCAGAATGAACCCCATATTTTCTTGCTTCGTAGGATGCAGTTGAAACAACACTTCTTCTGTCTTCTGGTTTTCCACCAACAATGAGTGGTTTTCCCCTGTATTCCGGGTGATCCAGTTCTTCAACAGAAGCGAAAAAGGCGTCCAAATCTACATGGAGATACCAGTGCTGAATATCTTTCATTTTGATTCCCTCACTGGTATTGTTTGAACTGCTATCTGATATTTGTTGTATTCTGGGGTGGCAAAAATAGCTGTTACATTTATAAGACAGGCATTATGATTTGTTCCATAAGAAAAAGTCATTTCCTGTGGTGGATTATCAGGTATCTTAAAAAATGCTGCTTTTTGAGATATTGCCTCGTATTCATTGTCGGTGTATAAGATTGGATTTCCATTTTGAGAAGTAATAGTAACATCACACTGAATTACAGGTCTTTCAATCGAAATTTTAATTGTTCTGATAATATCATCAAAAACAGGTTTGTCTGTATAAGTAACTTGTATTAAATCATTTCTTGTTCGTGAAAATTCATTTGCAACAGGAGCTGCTCGGGTTTTATTAAGCTGGGGAATTCTTACAAGAGAAATTACAATTACGGTGATAATTATGCTTAGGTTTGCGGCAATAACTCCTGTAAGTTGTTTTGAAAATTTCTTAGATTGTGCTTTTATAAATGTCAGAATTCTAAAATATACCAGCATCAGAGGATTTAAAATTAATGCAAAAGTAAAAGGAACAAGTTTATTTGTTGTTAGAAAACTGTATAGTGATGAAAGGTCTGCATACAAAACCATGTAATGGGCATATGGAATGTATGAAAGAATCATAAGAATAAAAATGATGATATGCAGGTTGTTCTTTTTTATCAGCAAAGTTAGAAGAGAAAGGCTGCATATAAGCATAAAAATTGGGAAGAGCGAAATATCAACCAGAATAAAGAGAGATTGATTTATAAAACTTGATAGTAAAATAAGATAATCAACAGAACGGGCTTCAAATACCTGATTAGAAAGTAAAACAAAAAGAAAAAGCAAAGAGATTAAGAGAATTGTACATATAAACTGAATTGAAAGCAGAGTATAGATTTTTCCTGCATAGGTTGGATTGCCTGGAAAAAGTCCAAAGATTGTCTTTCCAATAAAAAAGGAAGCCACAATTATGAAGAAAGATAGTGGTGCAACGTAAATAATTTTTTTTACTCTCTGCCAGGCAAATTTTTTTTGATTAATATTTATAAAAATAAAAGTAAAAATAAAAAGCAGCCATAAAAAGATGATTAAAATGATGATTTTTAAAGTTGCCGATTCTGTCAGATTAATATAGCGGCCAAATAATTTCACCATCAAAAAGTGGTGATCCCAGTTTCGGACTTGAGTTTTTGAATATAAATCCACCGAGGTTAAAAGAATTTTCTGTAGTTTTTGTCTGCTTTCGTCATTATCCTGCAGGCAGACCTGAAGGGCCGGAATATCTTCCTTAAAAAAATCAGAAAGAATTCTTTCATAAAAAAAATCAAAATGAAAAAGCTGGCTGATATAAAGTTTTGGAATATTTGCATTGAGCTGGGCCTGTAAGAGACTGTTGAATTCATTTTTTATAAGCCAGGATGGGGCAGTGTAACCTTGGCTGTTTGCAATAACTGTATTTTTGCGGTGATTCAAATCCAGAATGATTACTGTATAGTCTTCGTTTGTATTTAAAGAGCTTATAAAGGCCCTGTTGCCATACACCATCCCTTGTTTTTCTATTCGCTGGTTATCACCATAACTGAAAAGAACAGTAATATTAAAATCGTATTTTTGCGCAAGAATTTGTGAAAGACTTTCTGTAATTTCCCTGCTGTTTTTCTGGAAATCTTCCTGGTAAAAAAGAATTATCAGATTTTTACCGGATATTTCATCGGCTTTGTGTTCTAGTAATATGTTGTAGGGAAAATTATTTTCACCAGACAAGATTAAACTCTGAGTTTTTGCAGAAAATCCGGCTTTTTTAAGGCTTTTGTACACAGAGTTTGAAAGATTCTGTGCATTGAGAAAAAAATGAGAAATCAGAATAATATATAGTAGAAACAGCCTTTTTTTCACTGTATATAGATTATAATTTTTTATGTTTACAATGCAAGTCTTATTGTGTATAATATTTTTATATATAAAGTAAAAAAACTGTAAGTGGGAAGTATGGGGTCCGACAAAAAATTTATACTTGAATTGCCATTAAAAGTTGTTTTAACAGAAGATGGTGCTTCGAATTTTATTAGTCATAATAAAAAATTATTAAGATTTAAACTCGCAGACAATATCGAAGAATACGGAATCTCTTTAAATAAATTCTCTCCTCAGTCAATCCAGAGTATGATTCTTCTGGATTATATCTCTAAAATTGAAATTTCTATGTCAGAATTCGTTTCTTCCAGACAGGAAGTAATGGATCTTTCAAAAGTAATTGTATATTCACTTTTATATAAACAGTTTGACCGTGATGTATATGCCGCTTTAATTCAGTGTGAATGTGTTCGAAAGCATAACAGATCAAATCCAACACATCTTATTGATGAAAGAACTCATATGTCAGAACGTCAGCTTAGAGCAATCTTACAGAATAAAGAAAACATAATTCAGAATACCAGAAGGGCAATCCTTGATCCTATCTGGAAGTCTATTATGTCTAATAAAGATTATTCTTCTGAAGAAAAAAATATTTATCTGCTTATGTCAGAAAAGTTCATGAATCGTCTTGGTCTTATGAACTGGTACATAATCACTTTGTTTGCAAAAAACGAAGGTTCAGGAGAAATGTTTGTTGCTATCCGAAATCTGCTTGCTGCCTATATGGAAAAATCAAAGGTTGCAGAATACATTTCGGTAATGGTAATGGAACTTGCCCTTAATAGTGAAAATACTAACATTCGTAAAGAAGCTTCAAATATGTATCATGGAATTGATGATATTGATGCTTTGATTTTTGATCCTGAAGTTCGTGCAAAAATTGTTCAGGAATTACAGCGTAAACACGAACTTGTATTTATTTCATGGAAACTGGGTGGAGGTTCTTCTTCAATTGGTAAGCAGGGCCGTCTTTCAATCACTCTTTATAACAAGGATGATGAATTCCAGGAAGTAAAAGAAAATATTGAATCTGCAAAATCTTCTAATACAAACAAGAAAACTCTTATTGACTTCTATCGAGAATTACCTGATGGTCAGGAAGGAACTGATTTAGGGCTTTATTATTTGTCATATCTTGACGATGCTTGTAAGAAGGTTAATGTTAAATTTGAATCACTTGTAAATCAGTTCTCTGCAAGTGAACTTACAGTCATCAATTTGAACTTTAACTTCTAATTATATGCATAGAAAACTTTCGAAATTAAAATTTTTCTTTTTCTCTTTAGCGGGAATAATTTTTTTTGCATCCTGTTCTCAAAGCGTTCCAGAACTAACTAAATCAAATTATTCTGTGGTGTTTGATTATCTTGAAGGAAAAGACTTGCCTTCTGCCAGATTAAGTGTTTTTATGGAATCTGAATCAGATATAAGACGTTATAACAGAATTCAAATTACTTCAAAAGAAAGTGGTTTTATCTGGGATTTTGACGAAATTTCTAAATTAAGCTCAAATGGAATTCAATGGGCTGGAAATACAAATCTTATAGTGCCTCAGAATGAAGAAATTCCAGAAGGTTTGTATGAAATTATTTATTACAATGCAGATGAAAAAAACAGTGTAGTTTATATGACTATATCCTATGACACAAATTTGTATTCTATGACTTCGGAAGAAGTTTCTGAATATATGAAAAGTAATAATGCAATTTCGGAGATTGTTATTTATGATGCAGATGGTAATATTCTGTATTTTGGAAATAAAACTCAGCAGTTTTCTAATGTAAGAGGAATCTGGAATACATTTAGTAATGCAGACTCTTATCAGGAAATATGGAGTACTCCGGGAAGATTTACAATCTGTATATTGCCTTTGAAAAAAGTAGAATTATCAGTTGAAGAATAAGGAAAGAAAATTGGACAAACAGGAAAATCAGGAAACAGAACCTTTACCCTCGGGTTATCGCAGGGAAATCAAAACTTATGTTTTAAGAGCGGGCAGAATGACTGCAGCTCAGCAGAAAGCTTATAATGAATTATCACCTTCGTGGTGTATTCCTTTTGAAGAAAAAAAATTAAATTTTGTTGATATTTTTGGCAACACAAATCCGGTTGTTATTGAAATTGGGTTTGGAATGGGAGATGCAACTGTAGAAATCGCTGCTGCAAATCCTGATATTAATTACCTTGGAATAGAGGTTCACACACCAGGCGTTGGAAGAGTCCTTAGTGAAATAAAAAAAAGGGACTTAAAAAATCTTTATCTTATTGAATATGATGCTCTCGAAGTTCTGGATAAAATGATTGGGGACAATTCTGTAAATGGCTTCCACATCTTTTTCCCGGATCCATGGCCTAAAAAGAGACACCATAAAAGACGTCTTGTTCAGCGACCTAGAACTAATCTTATAGCTCAAAAACTGGCTCCAGGCGGATATTTGTATTTTGTAACTGATATCATTGAATATGCAGAGTTTGCACTTGAAGAATTAAATCTTACAAGCGGTCTTAAAAATAAATATGATGGATTTGCCGAAGCTCAGACCTGGCGTACTCAGACAAAGTTTGAACGAAAAGGTCTTGCTGCTGACCGTAAAATAACAGAAATCCTTTTTGAAAAGGAATAATTTTTATCTATGACACGAATTGAAGAATTAGAACAGTTAATCACCAGATATCAGAAATCCTATTATAACGGGGAAGGTGAAATATCAGATGCGGAGTTTGACCTTCTTTGGGATGAATTAAAAACTCTGGATCCTGCAAATCCAATTCTTCATAAAGTTGGTGCCGATTCTGGAAATTTTGCGAAAGTTCAGCATATCATGCCAATGGGAAGCCAGGAAAAAGCTGCAAATCCTGAGCAGTTTTTGGAATGGGCTGCAAAACATCAGTATGATCAGTATCTGGTTGAATACAAACTTGATGGGGCTTCTCTTGAACTTCAGTATGAAAATGGATATTTAGTCAGGGCAGTAACCCGAGGTGATGGTTCAATTGGTGATGATATCACCGCAAATGCAAAAAAAATGGCCGGCGTAAATGCGGCAATTTATAAAGACGGGCAGCTTGTACCTTTTACTGGTGGAGTTCGTGGTGAAGTTATCATGACTCATAAGGTACACGAAACATATTTTTCAGATAAAGCCAACTGTCGTAATGCAGCAAATGGTCTTATGAAACGTAAAGACGGACAGGGCTCGGAGTATCTTACTCTTATTACTTATGATGCTCTGGCAACTGATGGAAAATCCTATTTCACCAGTGAAGCAGAAAAAATCCGCTGGCTGATTGACTGTGGTTTTAATGTAGTTCGTCTTGTTATTTGTAAAAGTCCTGACAGAGTAATAGCATATCGTGCAAAAGTCATGGAAGAAAGAAAATCTATTGAATATGATATAGATGGTCTTGTAATTAAAGAAAATAAAATAAACCTTGAAGATGCCAGCAGGGCCCGTCCTGACCGTCAGATTGCTTTTAAGTTCAGTCTGGAAGAAGCTGTTTCAACTTTACGCGAAGTAGAGTGGAGTATTAGTGGAGGGACATATACACCAGTTGCAATTTTTGATGAAGTTGAATTAAACGGTACAAAGGTGCAGAGAGCCAGTCTTGCTAATCCAGATAAAATGCGTCAGTTGGGTGTAAGAATTGGAAGTCATGTTGTTGTTGTAAAACGTGGCGAAATTATTCCAAAAATTGAAAGTGTTGTTGAAGAAAAAGATCTGGAAACTTCAGAAATTCCATTTCCTCATACCTGCGAAGTTTGTGGAAGTAAACTGGTTGATGAAGGAAGCAGACTTTTCTGTCCAAATAAGGCCTGTTCAAAAAGAATTTTACACCAGCTTTTGAAATTCCAGGATGTTGTTGATATTCGCGATCTTGGAATCACTTTGATTACCTCTTTATTTAATGATGGAAGACTTAAGTCTGTTTCAGATATTTATAGTCTGACGGTGGAAGATTTAGTTCCCTATTTTCTTAATGAAGAAAGTATGGAAGCTGATAAAAAATCTTTAGGAGCTCAGAAAGTATATAATTCAATTCAGGCTCACCGTTCTATGAAGTTATCAACTTTTGTAGCCGCTTTTGATATTGAAGGAATTGCAGAAACATCAGCTGAAAAATTGATTTCCGCAGGTTTTGATAGTCTTGAAAAACTTTTGACAGCAGATGAAACTCAGATTGCAAGTGTTCCTGGTTTTGCTGAAATAATGGCCCATACACTGGTGGAAGGCCTTGCAGAAAATGCAGAAGAAATGCGAAGTCTGGTTCAGAATGGAATAATTAATCTGGAAGAAGCAGGACTTGGTTCTTTAAGCGGCAAATCTTTCTGTTTCACTGGTGAATTAAATACAATGAAACGAGCTGATGCAGAACAGCTTGTAAAGAAAAATGGAGGAACTATAAAATCTTCTGTAACCAAAGATTTATCTTATCTGGTAACAAACGATACAAGTTCCGGTTCTTCAAAAAATGTAAAAGCTGCAAAATTTGGAATTCCAATAATTGATGAAAAGGCTTTTCTTGAAATGGTAAAATAAAGGTGACTTATGAAAACAGAAAATGTTTTTATCAGGATGCTTGGATATCTTTTTCTTCTTTTGCTAGTTTTCTACATTGTAGCAAATGCACTTTTATATCTTTCAAGTTTTAATGCCTCTCATCAGCTTTCTGAAAATCTGAATCAGGAATTTTTACGTATTAAAATATATGGTTCCTCCACCTCCGCTGAGGGCAATACTGTCAGCGGAACTTTTTCTATCATAGATACAAATGGTAATGAAATTGCCGTTATAGAAAGATCCTGGAGTGGTGCATATCTTGCTGTAGAATTTGCACAAATAAATCTTAATGGCAGATATTTTGTTTTTCCTTCAAGAATTTACGGGAAAAATAGAATTATTGAAGAAAGAAAAGAACGTAAAAAGGGGATTTCTCTTGAAAAGTATTATAATGACTATGGTCAATGTATGCTTTTGGGATATGGAAGTTCTCTTTCTGAAAGAAAAGCCCTTTATAAAATATCAGTATTTGCAACCGGAAAATATCCTTTTTTGACTTTTGGATTAACCAGCCGCTATACGATAGATCTGTCAGGCTGTAAAACTGACAGATATTATACAATTTCTTCTGATAAAAAAGGAAACCTCGTAATTAATGAACTTTAGTTTTCCTCGAAGGTAAAATCATTCAGGAAAAATTCAGGACAAACTGCTGCTCCGTTTAATCTTATTTCCCAGTGAAGGTGAGGGCCTGTTGCAAGTCCTGTTGCACCAGATTTTGCAATTATCTGAGACTGCTTTACAAAATCTCCCTCTTTTACATTCATTTCACTTAAGTGGTAATAAAGACTGTAAAGTCCAGGAAGGTGTTCAATTACTACGCTGTAACCTGTAGAAATTCTGTTTTCTGCCATAACAACTTTTCCGTCAGCACAGGCATGTACTTCGGTTCCGGTTGGAACTCCATAATCGTTGCCATAATGAAGGCTGGTGGATGATTTTCCATTTGTATATTTGTAAGTTCTTCTGTCTCCGCACCAGGCTGTATATCTTTGTGATTCTGTTGGAGTAATAAATTTTTTCAGGGAATAAACATCTTCCGGTATGGTGGTGAACAAAATGTTATTCAGTTTTTCAATCTGAGCAGCTCTTTCCGGACTGTTATCAGTTTTTATAGCTGTATTTTTTGCATCCAGTTCCAGAATTTCTTCATTAAAAATTTTGTGCTTATAGGAACTTGGTAAAATAAATTCTTTAACATCAGAAGCTGAATTTGCAAAAATGAGTTTCAGACTGTAATTTCCTTCAGTAAGCCAGAGGGAAACAGGAATTCCTGCAAGCATTTCAAAAGAATTTGATTTTTTAGTTTTCTGTAGAATATAAAAAGGAGCATATTCTATGACTTTTTTGTCAGACAGCATTTGTAATGTAGCTTTTTGTTCAATATCTTTTGTTTTTTTATGATTTTTCGGTGTAGAAACGGTCATCCTCACAAAAATAGCTTCTCCTGGTGTAATAACTTCATTGTAAGTAAGACTTAAGTTATAATCATCACACTGATATTTTGCATTTTCTGCAAAAAGTCCAATAAGCTGAAATAAACATAGCAAAGTAAGTGCAATTTTTTTCATAGATATATCTCCCAATTTTAAATGCTAGTGTAACTCTATATATCTGATGGTATTAAATCTTTAATTATTATCTGATTTGTGCTGATTCCATTAAAGAAATTTTTACTCATCGTATAAATTATATCATAGTTTTTGCCAACATTAATATCCTTTTTTAATCTTTCTCCCTGCCCCCAGAACATTGCCGGAATTTTGAAATTTCCTGTGTCAAAAATCAGTTTCAGATGAGAAGGTTCTTTTTTTCCAACTATCATTGCATCACAAAGCTTAAAATTTCTGGTCATAAAATATAATTCAGTATTTTCAGAGCCGTAAGGTTCAAAAGTATCAAGAAGTTTGAAGCACTGTGGTGTAAAATGTTCGGTTGGAAGTTCTGCATCAAGTTCTTTATTTGTAGTTTCTTCGGAAAGATTGATTGATAAAGAAAGATTTTTTACTTTAGAAATAAAATCATCCAGCTTGTTTCTTTCAAAACTAAATCCTGCTGCAAAGTCGTGTCCTCCATGATTGATGAAAAAATCACCAAAACTGTCAAGGAAACTTGTTGCAACAAAACTTCTGCAGCTTCTCATAGAACCAATGCAAATATCATTGGAGAAAGTAATGGCCATGGCTGGAACGTTGAAATCCTGCATAAGACGGGCTGCAACAATTCCTGTAACGCCTTTGTTTATACTTTCATCAATGGAAATGCAGAGTTTATTGTTGTATTCAGTCAGGCTCTTCTCCGCTGTATCATGAATTGTGTAAATTGCTTTGTTTACAAGTTCTTTTCTTTCTTCATTGAGTCCATGAATTGTATTTGCAAGAATTTCTCTTTCTTTCGGATCCTGAGAAATTAAAAGTTGTAGAGAAAGATTTGATTTACCCATTCGTCCTGCCGCATTTAAGGCCGGAATTACAGTCCAGGAAAGGTCTGTTGAAGTTACAGAATCAACATTTACATTTAATTTATGGAAAAGTTCTGCCAGTCCTGGTCTAGGGCGGTCTTTTTTCATGGAATTTATGCCGTTTCGAACAAAGATTCTGTTTTCATTTTTCATAGGCATAATATCTGCAAGTGCTGCAAGTGCTACCAGCTGTAAATCTTTTCTTTCATTTTCAAGATTTTCAGGCTTTTTACTGCCAATCATTTTTTTGCAGTAAGTGATATAAACGTTGAAAAGACTTGAGATTATACTGTTTTCAGATTCATTGTATTTTGCAATCTGAGACATTTCTTTTAGCTGGTGTGTGTTTTTTGTTTTTAGGGCAGGGATGATTTTGCAGATTTCACTCTTCAAATCATTCAGATTAAACTCAATGCCTGATCCAAAAATATCTTTTAAAATCTTTTGGGTTTGATTGATATCCCAGACATAAATTAACTGCCCCTGTAAAAAATAAGGAAGTTTCAAATCATAAATCGAAGTTTTTCCAGGTATGATTTTTTCATGCAGTTCTTTTACTTTTACAAGATTTCTGATTTTTAAACAGTCAATATTATAACAGTTGTTCTCTTTGTCTTCATTTATATCAAAAAGACATATTTCAGCGTTGTAAAAATCTGATTCTGCAAATCTTAAGGCAGAAACCAGTTTGTATGAAACTGCTGCACCAGAAATGTCATGAAAAGGATAACCTGAATCAGAAGTTTTTGGATCAATAATTATGATTGCTTCCGGTAATTCATCAGGAGGATTGTGGTGATCGGTAACAATGACTTCCATGCCAAGTTCATTAGCGTGTTTTATTTCTTCAAAATTTGAGATGCCACAGTCAACGGTGATTATCAGAGATCCGTCTTCTTTGTAAAAATCATCTACCGCCTGCATGGAAAGTCCATAAGGATCATCTTCCAGCGGTAGACGCCATTTTACATCAAGCCCCATTCTTACCAGCTGTTCGTACAGAATAGCGGTGGAAGTAATGCCGTCTACATCATCATCACCAAAAATTAAAACTTTTTCGCCTTCTTCCTTTGCCTGAAGAATTCGTTCGACTGCATCTTCCATACTGTTGAAAGCAAATGGTTCATGCTGATATCTTAAATCTTCTTCCAGATAGAAAAGAATATCTTCCCCGCTGGTAATTCCACGTCTGACCAGAATTGAAGCCAAAAGCATAGATATATCATATTGTTTGCATAATGGTTCAATTTCTGATTGCTTTACTGGTTTTTTATTCCAATTAGTCAAAATTTCATCCTTGAGAAAATAAGTTGTCTGATTAAGTTTTGAATGTAAAAACTTAAATCTTTTTGAAAATCAATGGATTTTTTTCAGGTTGTTTTTCAGAATAAGATACTGCTTCTTCGAGGAGCTTTTTAGCAGGCTCCAGACAATCTTTATCTTTACCAAATATTTCCATAATTAAATCGCCCTTGTGAACAAAATCTCCTGTTCGGGCATGTAAAATCATTCCTGCATCACCGCAAACTGGATCTGTAGTTTTATTGCGGCCTACACCTAAAGTTACACCTGCCATTCCTGTTTTGTAGGCATTTATAAAAATGTAACCATCCTGAGATGCAGTAAGATTTGTTGTAAATTCTGAACGTCTTTGTCCAATTTCTTTCATCAGCTGGTCAGAATCTCCACCCTGAACTTCAACATTTTCCAGGAATTTCTTTAAGGCTGCTCCAGAATCAACTGCGGCTTTACACATTGACTTTCCTTCATCAAGTGTTTTTGCAAGATTTGCCATAAGAAGCATTTCTGCTCCAAGTTCGTATGTTACTTCCATAACATCATCAGGACCTTTTCCCTGAAGACATTCAATTGTTTCTTCAATTTCAAGGAAGTTTCCAATTTTATTTCCAAGAGGAGTGTTCATGTCTGTAATTAAGGCTCTTGCTTTTTTACCCATAGCCTGAGAGGTTTTTACCAGGAATGTTGCAAGAATTTCAGCATCAGCTTTTGATTTCATAAAAGCACCGTTGCCGTATTTTACGTCAAAAACAAGACCGTCTGAACCTTCGGCAATTTTTTTAGAAAGAATAGATGCTGTGATTAAAGCTACTGATTCAACAGTTCCAGTTACATCTCTTAATGCATAAAGAAGTTTATCTGCAGGAGCAATCTTTTTTGTTTGTCCTATCATTGAGTATCCGTATTTATTTACGTTGTTTATAAATTCTTCTTCTGTAAGTTGTGTTGAAAATCCTTTTATTGATTCAAGTTTATCAAGAGTTCCGCCTGTATGTCCAAGAGCACGACCGCTCATCATTGGATCATGAAGTCCACATGCGGCAACAATTGCAGCAAGAGGAAGAGAAAGTTTATCACCAACTCCACCAGTGGAATGTTTGTCTACATAGATAATGTCTTTGTTTGCACCATTTTTGTGGAAATCTATAATATCTCCAGAGTGAAGCATTTCATAAGTAAGATAGCCTGTTTCTTCAAAAGTCATTCCGTTTAAGAAGATAGCCATAAGCCAGGCTGATATCTGATATTCAGGAATTTCCTGCTTTACATATCCATCAATCATAAAATGAATTTCTTCTTTTGAGTTTGGCTGCGAGCCTTGTAAAACCCGGTTACCATTTTCGTCTGTAACAAAAATTCCTCTTTTTTTAATGATAATATCTGTAGCTCTCATAATATTCCTATCCCTGTTTCGATTGAATTTAGTTTCTGTTCAACTGAATTTTCAATTAGAAAAAAGACCAGTTGCTTGATTTCGTCATAACTTTCTTTACTAATTGCAATTTTTCTTGCTTCTGCAGGTTTTAAGTATGTTACAGCAGCAAGATACTGAAGTGAAGCTGTTTTTAAAGGAATCATGGATGATGATTCATTAATATTTTCAGCACATTCAGGACAAATAAAACTATTGTCCATACCATTATAGTATGAAATGGAATATGGAGCAAACTCAGATGTTAAAAAAGATTTATTGCATTCAAAACAATCATGACACAGTGGTTGAAGTCCCAGCAGGTCCAGGAAGCGCCAGAGAAATCTTAAAAGGGCAACCTGACTTTGTTCTTCATTGCAAAGTTCCATTCCATCAAAAAATCCACTGATTAGTTTAAAACATTCTTCATTACTGCCTGCACAACGGGTTTTTATTGCCAGTTCTGCAGCCAGAGAGGCGGCGTACATTTTAAATAGATTTTGTCTGAAAGAGTAGTGATAATTTTTGACATCAAAATCTGTAATTTTAATCTGCTTTTTTTCTGAATTATCATAAAGCCAGATTAATCCGGAATTCCACTGGGCAACAAGAGATCTGAGTTTACTTTTTGGTCCTCCATACAAAGTGGCATAAACCAGCCCCTCTGCAGGAGTTAAAAGTGTAACCAGACTGTTGTTTTCACCCAGAGGTTTTAAAGCAAGAATTATTGCAGATGTTTGAGATGAACGATTCATACACCTATAATATAGAGCAAGATAAACAAAAAAAGGAAGTGAATTTATTTACCTTGTCCATAATATGCGTTTGGACCGTGCTTTCTCATATAATGTTTGTTGATAATATAGTCAGGAAGTGTACTTGCATCCGGATTAATCATCAAAGTGTTTAATGCCATTTTACAAATTTCTTCCAGAACTGTTGCATTATAAACTGCTTTATCTGCATTTTTTCCCCAGCAGAAAGGTCCGTGTCCACCACACAAAACCATATTTACTTCTGAAGGATTAAGTTTTCTTTCTTCAAACATTTTTATGATAGATGTACCAGTTTCATACTCATAATCTTTTTCAACAGCTTCTTTAGAAAGATATGGAGTGCAAGGTACGCATGTCTGAATATGATCTGCATGAGTTGTTCCAAACAAAGGTACATCTCTGGTAGCCTGAGCCCAGCTTACAGCATAAGTTGAATGAGTGTGGATAATTCCACCAATTTCAGCATTCTGTTTTACTGCAAATTCTTTGTATAAAACTGCATGAGTTGGTGTATCTGATGATGGATTTAAATTACCGTCAACTTTTTTTCCCTCGATATCAACAATAACCATTGATTCTGGTGTTAATTCTGGATATGGAACTCCAGATGGTTTAATGGCAAAAACACCTTTTTCTTTATCAAATGCAGAAACATTTCCCCAGGTGTATAAGGCAAGATGATTTGCAGGAATCTGCATGTTAGCTTCGTAAGCCTGTCTTCGTATATTTTCATATATCATAGTGGTTTTATACTCCTCTTAAAAATTATAAATTTTCTACAGCAGCCTTTTCAATTGCCAGTCCTTTCATATATCTTTCAAAGAAAATATTAAATGATTCTTGGAGTTCTTTTTCAGGGGCAGCAGTAATTTTTTTGCAGTTTGCAAATACTTTTTTGTTTAAGAAGTCAGGAAGATTTTCTTTCTTGTCTTCTGCAGAGTAGGCTGCTAAAATTGCCATTCCCCAAGGACCACCTTCACCGGCAGTTTCCATTGCACTCACAGTAGTTTTCATAGCAGCGGCCATGTATTTAAGACCTGTTTCAGTTTTAAAGTAACCGCCAGCACCTGTCATAGATTTTACAGGAACTTTTTCATAATCATAAAGAATGTTCATACCGGCTCTAAGTGCACCTAAA
>CAMPAL010000054.1 GCA_946631855.1 uncultured Treponema sp.
CAAAATCACCACAGGCAGATTTATACAGAAAACTTGCTAAACACATTGCAGAAAATGAAGATTTAGTTGTTCCAAATCCTCTTGGAGTAACAGAACTTCGTGACTGGGCTCGTGAATGGGGCGACAAACTTTATGATTTTAACGACGGCGTAGTAAAAGGTGCAGAAGGCCTTTAATGTGGAGAAAGTATGAGTTACCTGACAGAAAGAAAAATACCAACCCGCGAAAAAAGACTTAGTACAATCAGCCATTTTAACGGAACTCTGGAACAGCTTAAAAATGAATCAAGCGGTTCCGAAATTAAACAGAAAATCAGAACCTTCAGCCAGATAAACCAGGATGAAATAACCAGTGCAATCAGTGCCCTTGCATCTATCAAACACGCGGCAGTTATTGTTCATGGCGTTCAGGGTTGTGCAGCTTCCAATATTTTCTTCAACGCAGAAGGAGAAACCACCGTTTATTCCACCAACCTGCAGGAAAAAGACACCATTTTGGGAAGCGATGCAAAACTTCACAAGGCAATTTCTAAAATTGTAGAAGAAGTTAATCCAAAAGTAGTATTTATAGTAGGAACTCCTGTTGTTGCAATTAATAATGATGATGTAAACTCGGTCATTTTTGAACTGGAAGATGAATTCAACATCAAAATCATCTATATCTACACTGACGGATTCAAAACTAAATCACCTTTATCGGGAATTGATATTGCTGCACATGGAATACTCCGCAATATTGTAGAAAAAACAGAAGATGGTGAAAAATCTGACTTTTTGAACATCATCACTTTTTCTGAAACAAAAAAGAGTATTGAAGGAATTACAAAACTTCTGGATAAACTGAACATTGAATATAACCTGCTGCCACGTTTTGGTTCTGTAGAGGGACTGAAAAATGCAGGAAGAGCAAAAGCAAGTGTAGTTCTTTCAGAAGATGAAGGCACTTATTTTGCCCAGGAACTTGAGGAAAATTTTGGTGTACAGTTTATCAAAACAGAATCTCCAATTGGTTTAAGGGGAACAACTTCCTTCCTGCGCAGAGTTGCAGAAATTTTTGGAAAAGAAGCTGAAGCAGAAAAAATTATTTCTGAAAACGAAGCAGAAATTCAAAAACTTGTAACAGATCAGGTTTTAAGCGGAAAAAAAGTTTTTCTGGATGGAAACTTGAGTGATTTGCCACGCCTTGCAACTTTGACTGGCAGACTTGGTGGAGAAGTTGCAGGCCTTTCTGTAAAAAGCATTGATTTATACAACAGAAGTTTCTTACAGCGGCTGGATTCCATCTCGCCTCTTGTACCTGTAATTGTTGGAAGCGGTCAGTATTTTGAAAAAGCAAATGCACTTTCAAAAATCCATCCTGACTATTATATCAGCCAGAATGGAAATGTTGGATTTGCAGCAGATTTAGGAATACTTCCTGTTTCTTTACAAAATCTTGTTCTTTTTGGATATGAAGGACTTTTCCAGATTGTAAATGCCATCAAAAATGCAGAAATTTTCACTAGTCCAGTAACTGCTCCAGATTCAGAATCAGATACAGAAACTTCGAAAAATCTTTATCTTTCAAGCTGGCTCAAAAAATCTGGCAGCTGGTATGTAAAACAGGAGACAAAATAATGCAGAATATATTAAAAACACCAAGAAACGGCTGTGCTTTACAGGGGTCTCTACAGACTTTGCAGGAAATTAAAGGCGTTATTCCAGTCATTCATTCTACCTCAGGTTGTGCCTACCAGAATTTTCTGGCAAACAAGGCAGCAGGTTTTGGAAACTCTTTTATTTCTACAGAAGAACTTCCAGGAACTGACATGCAGGAACGCCACATTATTTTTGGTGGAGCATCCCGCCTGCGTGAACAGATAAAAAATACTGTCAAAGTTATTGATGGAAAACTTTATGTTGTTTTAAACAGCTGTCCTTCTGCTATGGTTGGAGATGATGTTGACGCCATGGTTCGGGAAAGCCAGGAACAGGGAGAAAGAGTAATAGATGGACTTTCGGCAGGTTTCCACGGAGATGTTCATTACGGCTACTCTCAGATTCTTACAGAAGTCTTTCAGAATCTTCCTAAGATTGATAAATCTGAAGTAAAGAAAGAAAAAAATCTTGTAAACCTTTTTGGAATTCTTCCACAGAAAGATTTATTTTATAAAGGTGATTTAGAAGAACTTACCAGAATTCTTAATGGAGCCGGAATCAAGGTAAATCAGTTTTTTGGATATAAGGGCGGTTCAGAACAGCTTGAAAATGCTAAAAATGCCAGCCTGAATATTGTACTTTCAAAGTGGGGACAGTCCCCTGCTCAAAAGCTGGAGGAACTTTATTCAATCCCAAGTTTAAGTTTTGATTCCCTACCTTTAGGTTTTGATGAAACAGCTGATTTTTTGAAAGCAATAACTGAAAAATTAGATATAGATCCAAGTGAAGCACAAAACTTTCTCCACCAGGAAGCAGAACGCCTGGACTATTATTTTTCAACAATCAAGGAACTTTTCTACCAGAATCATTTGAACAAACAGATTGACATTATTGCGGATGAAGCAAATGCAATCCGTTATTCAAAATTCTTAAGAAAATACTTTAAGACTGAAGTGAAAACAATTATCATCACAGACTTTGTTCCAAATGATGATCATCCTGAAACAGAAAAAAAAGAAAGTCTTAAAGAGTATGCAGAAAAAATCTACATTGCCCAGGACCAGAGCGAAATAGAAAAAATTCTTTCTTTCTCTGAAAGCAATTTCATTTTAGGTTCTTCCCTGGAAGATAAAACTGCTTCAAAAAAGAATATTCCAAACCTTGTTGTTTCATATCCTTCTTACAAAAATCTGATTTTGAACAAAACACACGCAGGAATTACCGGAGCAATCCAGTTTGCAGAAGATTATATAAAAGCTGCCCTGTAAAATACAGAAACAAACAAAAAAACTGCGGATAAATGATTTTTTCACCTGTCCGCAGTTTTTTTTTGCCTTGTTTAAGTTTGATTTAGAAGTTCATTTCTTTTCTTGCATGTCTGTAACTTAAATAACTAAGAAGCATACTTACTGACCATCCGATAGGATTTCCAATCCAGATAGCAGACATTCCTATAACAGGTGCCATTATTTTTGTAAAAGCAACCCTTATAAAAATATTCAGAAGGTTTCCAATAGTAAAAACTTTCATCCGTCCAAGTCCACGGTTTACTCCATCTGCATTATGTTTGTAGCCCAGAATACAGACCACCGTACTGTTAAAAAGAAGTTTTTCCAATTCTATATACGCTGATTGTCTTAAAAAATACAATTACTGAAAGAATACAGGCAATTCCCTGGGCAATCAAAGTTGCAAAGGCAACTCCCGCAATTCCAAAATGAAAACGTGTTACAAAAAGTACATCAAGACCAATATTCAAAAGGGAAGAAAAAATCAGAAAGAAAAGAGGAAATTTTGATTTTCCCAGTGCATTGTACATTGAAGCAGTTACGTTATAAACCAGGACGAAAGGAAGTCCCAGAAAATAAATGCGCAGATAAGTAACTGCCAGCTCAAGTACATCGGAAGGAGTTTTAAGCCAGAGTAAAAACTGCCGTCCACCAGTAAAACCAATTATTCCAAGAAGAATACTCAGAACAATACTTGTTGTATAAGCTGTAAGAACGACAATCTTCATCTGACGGTAGTTTTGAGCACCAAAGTTTTTCCCAACAATCACTCCGGCTCCAATACCAAATCCGTTTCCAATAAAAATAAAAACATTTGTCAGAGAAATACAGACCGCCGAAGCCGCTAATGCCTGTTCACTGACAAAATGTCCAAGGATAGATGAGTCTACCAGATTGTAAAACTGCTGGAAAAGATTACCTAGTGCAATTGGGATGAAAAACAAAAAGAGAGCCTTAAGCGGACTCGATGTAATCAGATAATCATTTTTATTTGCCATAACAGTTTATTCACCTTCTTTTACTTTTTCTAATTTCCCGAATCTTTTATTCATATACCAGTAGTAATAAATTGCAATCACAATATTTCCAAAAGCCCATCCAACGGCAAAAGAAATACCTACCAGGAAGAAGGAATCTGAAAATCTTGTTACAACAAAAAGCCAGAGCTGACGGAAAAGTACAAAACCAGAAAGTTTGATAATTACAGGTGCTTTTGGATTTCCAACCCCGTTCAGAGTTCCTGTATAAACTTCATTAATACTGCGGATCATACAAACACAGCTGGCGGTTCTTACAAAAAAGGAACCATATCGCACAACATTTTCATCATTATTAAAAAGACGACATAGCTGCGGAGCGAAAATGGCAAGAGTAACTCCAATCACCACTGTAATCAAAACCGAAAGCCACATGGCAATCTCATTTCCCACCCTTACACGCCTGATTTTTCCAGCCCCGTAATTCTGACTCGCATAAGTTGTAATTCCGACCCCAAGAGAAATAAGTGGAAGCAAGGCAAGAGAGTCTATTTTCTGAAAGGCGGCCTGCCCCGCAATCACATCTGCACCAAAAATATTGATATAACGCTGGGCGAACATATTTGAAAAAGAAAAGATTGTCATCTGTAGGGCGCCTGGAAAACCATAACGAATAATCTTTCTTAAAATTGAAAAATCAATCCCAATATATTTCCAGTCCAGTCTGTAACATTCAGTAGAAGTTTTAAGTCTGATAAAAACAAGAAATGCCGAAACTGCCTGACTTATCACCGTAGCAATAGCCGCTCCACCAATTCCCATTTTAAAAACGACAATAAATGTAATATCCAGAACAATATTCAGTAAAGATGAAATTATCAGGAAAATCAGAGGATTTTTAGAATCGCCCACAGCGCGGAGAATTCCAGTTGCCATGTTATAAAAAATCAAAAAGATTATTCCAGAAAAATAAATTGTCAGATATGTGAGGGCTTGTTTTGTAACTTCAGAAGGAACACGCATCATTCTAAGCAGGATTGGGCTCAGGAGTATACCCGCACCTGATAGAATAATGCCCACTATTAAGGTTGTGGCTACCATTGTATGAACAGTTTTTCTTATCCCTTCATTATCTTTTGCTCCAAAAAACTGGGAAACGACAATTGTACCGCCTGTAGAAAATCCGTTGAAGAATCCTACAAGCAGGTGGATTAAAGAAGCTGTTGATCCAATTGCTGCCAGAGAAGTTTTTCCTATGAAATTTCCTACAACTAAACTGTCTACTGTGTTGTAGAGATTCTGGAAAAGATTCCCCAGCAGGAGCGGAAAGGAATACACCAGAATTAACTTGAGGATATTCCCTTCCGTCATATTTAAAGTTGAACTTTTTTTAATAGACTTTTCAGTATCGTTTTTTTTTAATCCGGACATTTTAGATAAGTCCTTCTTCGATTCTAAAAATATCATGAACTATAAAACTTGCACTTGGAGAAGCATCTGCATACAGGTCAAATGTAATTCCATTATTTGCAAGAATTCTGTGAGTTTTTACAGCCATATCAAAATGCCATTCAGGTTTTGGAGTTCTATGACCTTCCAGAGCTGAACCCGGATTTGGATTCCATGCACCAGTTAGACTTACAATTCCACGTTTAGCAAGATATTCAACACCTTCCAGAGTTCTTTCTTTTGGTTCAATTCCTGCAACAAAACCACAGCGAACACGACCGCGACCAAATTTTGAAACTTCATAATCCAGTGTTTCGAGCCAGTGATCACGTGTTCCACATTCACTCACCTTTCCAGGACAAATTACCTTAAAGTAACCTTCATCCCAAACTTCAAGATTTGTACCAATTGTACGGTATCCTGCTTCTGCATATTTGTCGATTGTGTCAAAATCTTTTGGAGCACCAATTACAGCAGTTCCGTTAAACTTTTCAACTCCAAGACTATCTTTAATTGCTTCTGCAACATCAAGGTAATAATCAACTTCACGACGTTCTGGAATATATCCACCAGTAATGTTTACATGCTGAGCACCGTCAAGTTCAAAAGCAGTTTTTACAGCTTCACCAATCTGCTTTGCTGTCTTCCATTTAATTCCCTGGCGTTCGCCATATGCAGATTTTGTATGATTGATATTACAGAAAAGACAGTCCAGTCCCTTATCCTTTAGAGCACATTCATTACTGTAAGCAATGCTGATTGTGTATTTTTCAGGAGAAAGCTGACCTATTTTTCCCATATAAGTTCCGTCGCTAGTCTGCTGATCATAATATTTTGGACGGCCTGTAAACTCGATTGGAAATTTTTCTACTCCATCATCGTAAATATAAAGTTTGCCATCTTTTTTATTCAGTTCAATTGAGATTTTAGAATCTGGATCCCAGTTGAAACCATAACTAAAACCTGTTGGACTTTTAAATGATGAAGGAAAGTTCAGTGTAAAGTTATCTTTATGATCCATGTAAAAACAGCCATGAATCTGTTCCTGAACAGTTTTTCCAATTCCTACTGGCAATAAAATTGAAGGATCAATTTTAATACCTTCAACAGAAACCTTTGTTTTAAATTCAAGCTCTTTATAAAGTTCTTCTTTATGTGTTGCCATTTTTTCTTACTCCCTAGTTTTTTATCTTGTTTCCAGAGCTCTAATTGCAATGATTACAGGACTGTGCTCAATTGTAACTTTGCGTTCAGAACCATCTTTTGGACGATCCTGGAAAATCAGTTCTGGAGCATTATCATCTGCAAAATCTGAATAAGTTCTGATTGAAATAAAATCAATATTCTTTGCTGATGTAACCTGAGCAATTGCACCCGATTCCATATCAAAAGCTACAGGATGATATTTTTCTGCAATTTCCGCTTTTTGTTTTGAGTCATGCAGGAAGAAATCTCCGGTAACGATTGGTCCTTTAGTTGCCACAACTCCAAGTTCACTTGCAGCCTTAACCGCACCGCTTACCAGCCATGCAGGACTTGGATTGATTACAGGATTATTTCCCTGGAAGAAAGGAATAAAATCTACCTGAGCATATTCAGTTCCAATTCCTACATCACCACGTTTTGCGCCTTTTACAAAACCGCCTGCAACACCAACGTTAATCACAACATCCGGCTTATATTGATTGATGATATCAGCAGTTCCATAAGCGGCATTTACTTTTCCAGGACCTAAAACCCATGTTACAATTTTCAGATTCAAACTTTCATTCAAATATTCATTATCAGAAAGTCTCTTCCAGCCTTCTCGATTTTCCAGATACTGAGCAACATAAGCAATTTCTATATCAATGGCACCAATTACAGCACCAACAAAATATTTTTTCTCTGACATTTTTTCCTCTGTAAACTTTATGCAATCAAGCCTTTTTCAATTCTGTAAATATCATGAACAATTCCACTGTCGCTTGGAACAGGATGCCAAAGCTGATCCCATGTGAAACCATTTTTATCAACAATCTTATAAACTTCACGACCAAGATCTAAGAACCACTCTACCTCTGGTGGACGGTGCTGCCACAAATCTGAACCAGGAACAGCGTGGAAAACACTTACGTTCGGAACAACACCAAAACCTGCAAGATAATCAATTCCTTCAAGGAGACTTGATTTAGGTTCAAGACCACCAACAAAGTTAGAACCAACATTTCCAAAACCAAAAACCTGAGCAGCGTATTTCAATCCTTCAATCCAGTGCTTATGTCCACCACATTCAAGTTCCTTTCCAGGACAAATTGCCTTAAAAATTCCTTCATCCCAGATTTCAAGATTACTTGCAACTGTCTGGAAGCCAGCTTCCTTGTAACGGTCATAAGCAGAAAGATCGAGAGGAGAACCAACGCAGGCATTTGCATTAAGTTCTTCAATTCCTGCTTCGTGCATTGCTTCTGCAACATCCAGATAGTATTCAACTTCGCGGCGTTCTGGTACAAATCCACCAGTAAGCTGGAAATGCTTAGAACCATCAAGTTCAATTGCTTTTTTATAAGTTTCTGCAATCTGTCTTGGATTTTTAAACTGATCTGCCATTCCGTTATGATTTCTTGCAGGCTCTCCATGACAGAATTTACAGTCCAATCCCTTATCCTGCAAAGAACACTGATTACTGTAAGAAACACGAGTTGTACCGTTTCCTGTGTTGTTTGCTATCCAGCGCATTGGAATTCCATCACTTGTATTTTCAGAGTAGAACTTAGCACGCTTCTGGAAAGTCATCTGAAAAAGTCTTTTTCCACCTTCTGCAATAAAGAAGTTTCCGTCTTCTTCCTGAACAGAAAATGGTGAACGCCCATTCCAGTGAAATCCGAAAGCCAGTCCATGCGGTGTATATACACAACTAGGAAGCAAAGTTCCAGGTTCAATATTTGTTACTTTTTCAGGATCCTGATGCACTCTTTCCTGATATACTGTTCCAAGTGGAAGATTTTTAAAGTCTTTTGGAAGAACATTCAATCCTTCTTCTTCAATTCTCAGTTTTAATTCCAATTCCTTATAAAGTTCATCTTTTGTTGCCATTTTTCTAATTCTCCTGCTTTATTTTTTAGCAGCTTCTGCTACAGCGTATTCTGCAAAACGACCATCATACCAGTCTTCAATGCTGAATCCTTTTTTATTAATAGTCAGATCATATTCAATTAGAAACTCAAGAACTTCCTTAAAGTTAGCTTCAGTCTCCGGAGTTCTTACAATAGTTGGCCAGTCATCATGTTTTGGATGTAAATACTCATAAGTTGAAGCTTTTTCACCTGTAGTAACCCACTGATCTACAAGAGCATTTGAATGTTCTTTTGCATAATCACGAGCACGAGTATAAGCAAGAATATATGCCTTTATGATGTCAGGATTCTGTTCTACATACTTTTTACGGGCAATCGTTCCACCACCAGAATGAAGCAAAGGATGATTTCTTCCATCAATTACAATGTTGTAGCCCTGTTCAATCAATTTTGCAGGTGCACCAACAATTGCATCAACATTTCCACTCAAAAGCATTTCTGTTGCAACATTTGCCTGGGCATTAATCCATTCAATATCATCAAAAGTAAGACCTTCTGCTTTTAAGAGGATTCCAAGATAACGGTGCATAAATGCACCTCTCTGAGTTGCAATCTTTTTTCCTTTCAATTCTGTTAATGATTTATAAGATGTATTTTTTCCTGAAATTACAGAAGCAATATTATGCAAACCATCATAAGCAATCAGAACTGTATCAAGACCATTTGCTTTTCCCAAAACAGCAGGAACATCGCCCAATACACCAATATCAAGACTACCACCGGCAAGAGCTTCATTAATTGCAGGACCGGCTCCAGTCATTGGAACTAAATTGATTTTTACACCAATCTTCTTAAACTCTTCATCAAAAAAACCTTTGTCACGGGCAATTCCCAAAACGCCACTTAACTGACCACCACCTGTTGCATCTACATAACCAACGTTCAATTCCTTTGCCACATGTCCGTTAAAACTGTCTTTTGGAAGATTCTTATTCTTTTTCTCTTTAGCTTTTGCAAAAACTGAAGTACTTACAAGGAGAAAAACCATTCCTGTAATAAATATTTTTTTCAAGTTTTTTTTCATAAAAATTTCACTCCTTTATTTTTTAGCAGCTTCTGCTACAGCGTATTCTGCAAAAGTTGGATCATACCATTCATCTACACTGAATTTTCTATCTTTGGTGATTAATTCGTATTCCAGAAGGAAGTTCAAAGTATCCTTTAAGTTCTGCAAACTTTCTGGTCTTGCAACAATATCAGGATAGTTATTGTGTTTAGGATAAAGATATTCATAAGATTCTCCAGATTCACCAACCGATTCCCAGAGACGTTTTAATTCATTTGTATTTTTCTTTGCATAATTAGTTGCACGGGCAATTGCTGTAAGATAAGCCTTAATTACTTCAGGATTCTGTTCTACAAACTTTCTGCGGGCAATTGTTCCACCACCTGACACGCCTCCCCGATTCTGACGATAATCAATTACAATGTTGTAGCCCTGTTCATAAAGACGAGTAAGAGTTACTCCACCAACTACAGCTGCATCTACATTTCCTGTAACAAGCATTTCTGCTGCAGTCTGAGCATTTACGTTTACAAACTGAATATCATCAAAAGTAAGACCTTCATCAGCAAGAAGAGTTGCCAGAGTTCTGTGCATAAAAGCACCGCGCTGAGTTGCGATTGTTTTTCCCTTCAAATCTTTAAGTGATTTATAAGGAGTTCCCTTTCCTGCAATAACAGATGCACCATTTAAAAGTCCACCAGTAGAAATAAGAACTGTATCAACTCCGTTTGCCTTTCCCAAAACAGCAGGAACATCTCCAAGTTCACCAATATCCAGACTTCCACCTGCCAAAGCTTCATTGATAGCAGGACCGGCACCAGTCATTGGAACAAGATTAAGTTTTACACCAATCTTTTTAAATTCTTCATCAAAATACCCCTGATCTCGGGCAATTCCTTTTACATCTGTAATAATTCCACTGCCAGTAACATCAACATAACCAACGTTTACTTCTTTTGCTTTACCTTTTGATTTTGACTTCTTTTCTTTTGCAAATGCAGAGCTTGCTGCAAGTAAAATCAAACCAGTAATAATTGCTTTTTTAAGATTCTTTTTCATTTTTACACCTCCAAACTACCCTTGTCTAATTAAAGCTTAAATTCCTGATTTTTAACTTCCTCTCCGAAGTCCAGAACTTTAATTCTGTTTATATCAACACGAATAATTACCTTTGTTTCATCAAAAGCTGCCTGCGGACGACGTACTTTGATAATTTCCTTAGCTTTTTCAGCAGCATCAGCAGAAACAAGAGAAGCCTTTCCGTAGAAAGTGACATTTTTAAGAGAATCCTGTGCTTCATGCTGAAAGATAAGTGCTACCTCAGGTTTTGCAAGAATCTGTTTTACTTTTGCAGAATCTTTACCTGTATTCACATAAAAAACATTTCCTTCAATTCCATAACCACCTACATAACGAACCTGAGGACTTCCATCTTCTGCAACAGTTGCAAACACTGCTGCTTTAGCTTCCTTTGCATATTCAATTGCTTTTTCAGTATTCCATGCCATATTTTTTACCCCACTTAATTTTCACTAAACAAAAAAAAGGTCGGAACCACACAAAGTGATTCCGACCTCCAGTTGCCTAGTCAGTCTTATAATTTTTTTCTCAACCAAAAAAAAAAGAGATTCAAAATGCACAGCATCTCAAATCTCCAGTTGTCTGGTCGAATCTATATACCTATCAAAATAGTAGGTATATAGTGATAATATAAGAATTATTTTTTTAAGTCAATAGATTTTTTAAAACTTACAAAAAAAAAAGAGCCTTCCTTTTACAAGAAAGACTCTTCTAAACTTAATCAATATTTATGATTAAAGTACGCAGATTGGAACGAATGTTTCAGCCTTCAAAGAAGCTCCACCAATCAATCCACCATCGATATCAGGCTGTGCAAGAAGTTCTGGTGCATTAGAAGCCTTCATTGATCCACCGTACTGAATGATTACTTCATCAGCAACTTTCTGATCATAAAGCTTTGCAATATAACCACGAATAAACTTGTGGATAGCCTGAGCATCTTCTGGAGTTGCAGTTTTACCTGTACCAATAGCCCAAACTGGTTCGTAAGCAATTGTTACTCTCTTCATCTGTTCTGCTGTTACACCAGCAAGATCTGCAGAAAGCTGGAATGCACAAACCTGTTCAGCTTCTCCTGCTTCACGTTCTGCAAGAAGTTCACCAATACAAAGATCTACTTCAAGACCATCGTTCAAAGCTTTGCGAACTTTTTTGTTGATAAGTTCATCTGATTCACCAATTTCGTGGCGGCGTTCTGAGTGTCCAAGAATTACACACTGACAACCAATGTCTTTCAACATTGTAGTAGAAACTTCACCAGTGTGAGCTCCGTTATCAGTAGCAGCACAATCCTGAGCTGCAAGAATGATGTTTGAACCTTTTACAACCTGAGCTACTGCATCAAGATATACAAAAGGAACACCAATCATATATTTGTTTGTTTTACCTTTTAACTGTTCTACAAGATCCTTTGCCAAAGCAACTGCTTCAGCTTTAGATGTATTCATCTTCCAGTTTCCTGCAATGTAATGTGTACGTGCCATATTTTCCTCTTTTGAATTTGATTTTATATAATATTAATGAATTGAACTCTTTGTTTCAATTATTGAAATTAAAGCTCAATTGAATCATAAGTTACAAAAGTTCCTTCCTGCTCCTTACTCTTGTATACACAAACATCGGCAGCCTTATAAACGGTAGAAAAGTTTGTTTTGCTTCCTTTTTTGATTACGACCGCACCAATACTTGTAGTAATAGGGAAATCACCAAGTTCTTCAATCTTTATGTCTTTAAGATTTAATTTAAATCTTTCAAGAACAGTCTGAGCTGAATTTTTTGTACGGATAGATTCTGCATAAGCGGCAAATTCATCACCACCAAGGCGGAATACAATATCACCCTCGCGGAAAGTTTTTTTCAAAGACTGAGCAACCCCTATAAGAACTTTATCACCAACTTCATGACCATAAGTATCATTAAAATGTTTGAAGTTATCAACATCAAGCAGAACAAAAATACCGCCCTTTTCATTATTGATTGCTTCAGAAACTTTTCTTTCGCCAGAACCACGATTATACAAATTAGTCATACTATCTGTTTCTGAAAGCGAAATTAAAAGTTCCTTTTCTTTAGCAGCTTTAACTACATCATCAATATTTTTAAAACCCGCTACAATTTTATTATTTTTAAGTTTTGTATAAGAATACTGATAGAAATGTACTTCATCATTTTCAAGAATTCTGTAAGAACCCGAATATTCTTCTACATTCTCAAGATGCTGCATAACAACAGGAAGACTAAGGGCATCCCTCATAAACTCCTGATCTTCTGGATAAACACGGTCTGTTATATAACGGTTAGCCATTTCTGTATAATCATAAGTACTTCTGGAATGAGAATCCAAACCTTGAGTTATATATCCGTTCAACTGAATAATAGTAAGTTTATTTGTTTCCGGATTGATTGTATAAATATTTCTATAAGAACGACTTAAAGATTCAATAATCAAAAGCTGTTCCTGAGAAATAGACACCTGTTTTTTAAGAAGATCTTTTCCTCTTTTACTAACTGAATAAGAAAGCTGAATTGTAAAAAGAAGGAACAAAGCAATGGTGATAAGGAACTGAATCTCAGAATTTCGCATAATCCGTTTTGTGGTGGACTGAATATGCTCTGAAATTACATTATCGTAAATCGAAACAGTTAAAAACCAGCTGGCATCTTCGATTGGAAGATAATAAATATATGATTCATAACCATTATGAACTACAGAAATCTGACCGCTTCTACCTTCTGCAAAATCATTCTGAACATCTTCAAAACTTCCATCCACAAAAGAAGTTTCAGGTCTGCTTAATTCAGTTAAGAAGTTCCTTCCCGGTCCAAATGTTCCTAAACCGACATTTGTAAGACATTCCCCGTTTTTATAATAGAGATTACAGAAAGTTTCCATTTCTTCAAACTGTACCACCATATTTTTGACAAGACTGTCTATATCAATCTGAACATAACAGACTTTTAATTTAACTCCATTAAAAACAATATTTTCTACAGGAACTGCCAGAATAACCTGTTTTCTGGCTCCATACATGTTCATTGTAAAAAAGACTGGTTCTGTTATGGCTTCATTTAAAACAAAAGGATAAGCACTCTGAGAGGTAGTTGTTGAATAATCTGTATAAGCAAGTCCATTTTCATCAACAAAAACAAGAGAATAAATGTTATATAAAATTTTTATTTTATGAATATATTTTCTCAAAGATTTTACAGATTTCAAATCGTCATCAGTAATAACTTTTACAGCATTAACGATAAAATCATAGTTACGTCTTAAAAGTTCAGAAACATCCTTAGCACGGTTTTTTGCAAGCTCTTCAATATAGAATTCACTTACTTTATCAACGGCAATATTGGTATTTTTTCTGGAAGAACGAGAAAGGATGATATTTGAAAACAGAATAATCAAAAATAGAAAAATAACTCCAACGGATGCAATTATCGAGATTTTATTATTTTTCATATCTGAAAATACTTTTTTTACAGAAGACATAAACTTTCTTTCCTTAAAAATCTAAAAATAACTTATGAAGAACGGATTCTGCATCTTTTTGATAAATTACAGTTGTAACTTCATTTGTAAGTTCATCAAATGAATCTGGTGGCAAAAGTCCATCCGCAATTTTTACAGCAATACCAATTGTGTCAAAACCAATTGACAGACAATCCTGAATGGCAAGTGCATAAATTACACCATCGCGTAAATAACACAAAGCTTCTTCATCATGGTCCATTCCAACAATCACAATAGAGTCAGTTTTTTTACTGTCAATTACAGCTCTTGCAGCACCAACAGGGTTAGTCATATTTGAACAGAAAAAGCCCTTCAAATCTGGAACTTCATCAATATATTTTTTTGCAAAATCATAAGACAATTTTAAACTGTCATAATCATACTCAAGACCGACTACTTCAATTTCAGGATAGCGGGCAAAAACATCTTTTGCTCCCCAGACTCTTTCTTCATGACAAGGAGCCCCTTCTGCCCCTCCAAGAATAACAACTTTTCCCTTGTAATCAATTTTCTGACAGAAAGCTTCGGCAAGAGCCACACCATCTTCATAATTGTGAGTATTTCCTACATAAGCAATTCGTTTACATCCGTCTTCTTTTTTAGCATCAGAACTGGCAAAAGTCATAATTTTCTGACCTTTATCCATAAGCTGATTGATTACCGGAGTCATAACATTACTTTCTGCAACATCAATACCAATAACATCATACTCACCAGAAGCCGCTGCCTGACGTACCTTGGCTTTCTGATCTTCTGCAGAAACTATATCAGGGGCAATATAATCTATAGAAATATTGATTCCCCTTTTACGATACTGCAAAACAGCATCATCAAGACCAAGATAAACTGCATCAAACCAGGGATGTTTGTTTTTATAAGCAAAATAAAAATTATATTCTTTTTTTGCAGGCTGATATGAGTCAAGGGTGTGCACAAAGTGAAGGGAATTATCTAAATTAGGGTCTGGATTATCTATTTGTGGAGGTATAAAAGTTTTTTCAGGCTTTTCTTTTGAGCAAGAAAAGAAAATAAACAAAAACGATGATAAAACAAGAACAAAAAATCTAGTTAATTTTTTCATATCATTATAAAAGTTGCAAAAAAATAGTACAAAGCCGTACCAGAATAATGAAACTCTCCTAATACAAAATTTTTTAAACTTTTTGCTCTTATTTTTATTATAACTCTATACAAATTAAATGCAAGAATTAAGCAATACGTCGAGTCAAGGCACGCTCACGCTTAAAGCCTTGACTTCGCCGTTTTG